>CADCUY010000583.1:0-1868 GCA_902806005.1 uncultured Quadrisphaera sp.
GCCGCGCCGCCGCCCCGCTCGCTGCCCGGCGGCGCCGGCCGCCGCGCTGGTACCGTGCCAGCCCGTGGCGGTGCAGGGTTCAGCGCAGGGTCCGGGTCAGTCGTCCGCACGCGGCCCGGCGCCGCGGCAGGCTCAGCGTCGCGGGTCCTCCGGCGCGGCGGGCTCGGCGGTGACCCGGCACGTCTTCGTCACCGGCGGGGTCGCCAGCTCGCTCGGCAATGGCCTGACGGCGTCCAGCCTCGGCCACCTGCTGCGCGGCCGCGGGCTGCGGGTCACGATGCAGAAGCTCGACCCGTACCTGAACGTCGACCCCGGCACGATGAACCCGTTCCAGCACGGCGAGGTCTTCGTCACCGACGACGGCGCCGAGACCGACCTCGACATCGGGCACTACGAGCGCTTCCTCGGCGTCGACCTCGACGCGGCCGCGAACGTCACCACCGGGCAGGTGTACTCCGCGGTGATCGCCAAGGAGCGCCGCGGCGAGTACCTCGGCGACACCGTGCAGGTGATCCCGCACATCACCGACGAGATCAAGGCGCGGATGCGCGCCCAGGCCCTGGTCGAGCACAACCCGGACGGGCAGCTGCCCGACGTCATCATCACCGAGGTCGGCGGCACCGTCGGCGACATCGAGTCGCAGCCGTTCCTCGAGGCCGCCCGCCAGGTGCGCCAGGAGGTCGGGCGCGAGAACGTCTTCTTCGTCCACGTCTCCCTGGTCCCGTACATCGGGCCCAGCGGCGAGCTGAAGACCAAGCCCACCCAGCACTCGGTGGCCTCCCTGCGCAGCATCGGCATCCAGCCCGACGCGATCGTGCTGCGCGCCGACCGCGAGGTGCCCGAGGACATCAAGCTCAAGATCGGCCGGATGTGCGACGTCGACGAGCGCGCCGTCGTGGCGGCCGTCGACGCCCCGTCGATCTACGACATCCCCAAGGTGCTGCACGCCGAGGGCCTCGACGCCTACGTCGTGCGCCAGCTCGACCTCCCCTTCCGCGACGTCGACTGGAGCGCGTGGGACGAGCTGCTGCGCCGCGTGCACCGGCCCGCCGGGGCGGTGACCGTGGCGCTGGTCGGCAAGTACGTGGACCTGCCCGACGCCTACCTCTCGGTCACCGAGGCGCTGCGGGCGGGCGGCATCGCCTGCGACGCGCGCCTGGACCTGCGCTGGGTGCCGGCCGACGAGTGCGCCACCCCCGAGGGCGCCCGCCACCACCTGGCCGACGTCGACGCCGTGTGCGTGCCCGGCGGGTTCGGCGTCCGCGGCATCGAGGGCAAGCTCGGCGCGCTGCGCTGGGCCCGCGAGAACCAGGTGCCCACCCTCGGCCTGTGCCTGGGCCTGCAGTGCATGGTCATCGAGTACGCGCGCACCGTGCTGGGCTTAGAGGGGGCGAGCTCGACCGAGTTCGACCCCGCGACCGCGCACCCGGTGATCGCGACGATGGCGGAGCAGGAGCACATCGTGGCCGGCGACGGCGACATGGGCGGCACCATGCGCCTCGGCCTGTACCCCGCCGACCTCGCGCCCGGCAGCGTGGTCGCGGCCGCCTACGGCGAGCACCGGGTCGAGGAGCGCCACCGCCACCGGTACGAGGTGGCCAACGCCTACCGCGAGCGGCTCGAGGGCGCCGGGCTGGTGTTCTCCGGGGTGTCCCCGGACCGCGCGCTGGTCGAGTTCGCGGAGCTGCCCCGCGAGGTGCACCCGTACTACGTGGGCACCCAGGCGCACCCGGAGTTCCGCTCGCGCCCCGACCGCGCCCACCCGCTGTTCCGCGGGCTGGTCGCCGCGGCGGTCGAGCGCCAGGCCGCCGGCCGCCTGCTCGAGGTCTCCCCGTGAGCGGCGGGCCCGTGAGCGGCGGGCCCCCCCC
>CADCUY010000583.1:1878-3561 GCA_902806005.1 uncultured Quadrisphaera sp.
GTCGCGGCGTCCGAGACCGTGTTCACCGGGCGGGTCTGGGACGTCGTGCGCGACACCGTCGACCTCGGCGAGGGCGGCGAGGTGGTGCGCGAGTACCAGCGCCACCCCGGCGCCGTCGGCGTCCTGGCGCTCGACGACGCCGACCGGGTGCTCCTGCTGCGCCAGTACCGCCACCCCGTGCAGCACTTCCTGTGGGAGCTGCCCGCGGGCCTGCTCGACGTGCCGGGGGAGGACCCCCAGCGCGCCGCCGCCCGCGAGCTGGCTGAGGAGGCCGACCTGACCGCCGACCGGTGGCACGTGCTGGCCGACTGGTTCAACTCCCCGGGCGGCTCCGACGAGGCCTTCCGGCTCTTCCTCGCCCGCGGGGTGGGCCCGGTCGCCGAGGCCGACCGGCACGTGCGCGGCGAGGAGGAGCTCGGCATGGAGGTGCGCTGGGTCGACCTGGACGAGGCCCGCGACGCCGTGCTCCGCGGCGCCCTGCACAACCCCACGGCCGTCACCGGCGTCCTCGCGGCGTGGGCGGCCCGGGCCACGGGCTGGGCCGACCTGCGCCCGCTCGACGCGCCGTGGCCCCAGCACCGGGCCTACCGTTGAGGGATGGAGCACCCCAGCAGCACCCTTGAGGCGACCCGTGCCCGGCCGTGAGGGCGGCGAGGTGGTGCCCGCCGGGGCCGACGCCTCGGCCCTGGACCGCGCCGCCACCGCGCTGACCGACCGCCTGATCGCCTTCGGCGTCGAGGGCGCCGGCCCCCTCGACTCCGCCCGGCAGGTCGCGGAGCGGGCCCGCGCGAAGGCCGGGACCGTCGACGGTGCCGTCGACCTGGTCGTCGCCGCGGCCCGCAAGCAGGCCGCGGCCGGGGGCTTCGTCACCGGGCTCGGCGGGTTCGTCACCCTGCCGGTCGCGCTGCCCGCCAACGTCGCGGGCTTCTACGTCATCGCCACCCGCATGGTCGCCGCGATCGCGGTGCTGCGCGGCTTCGACGTGGACGACCCGAAGGTGCGCGCTGCGGTGCTGCTGGTGCTCAGCGGCGAGGACGCCAGCAAGGTCCTCAGCCGGGTCGGCATCCACGGCAGCGGCGGCGCCGTCACCCGGGTGCTCACCTCGCAGCTGCCCTCCAGCGCCGCGATGCTCGTGCAGAAGGGCGTCGGCTTCCAGCTGGTCACCAAGCTCGGCACCGGGATCCTGCGCCGGCTCGGCCGGGCCGTGCCGCTGGCCGGTGCTGTGGTCGGCGCGGGGAGCGACGTGTGGCTGCTGCGGCGCATCGCCACCACCGCGCGCACCGAGTTCAGCGAGGCGCAGCGGGCGGTCGGGAGCCAGCCGTGAGCAGCCGGGCGCGCAGCCGGCCGCTGCTGGCGCTGTGGGCGGCGCTGCGCGGGCACCGCAGGGCGGGGCAGCCGTCGGCGACGACGTCGCTGCGCACCCTCCCGCGGCTGCTCGGCGCCGTGGCGTCCGGGCGCTACCGCGGGGTCTCCGGCGGGCAGCTGGCGCTGATGGCGCTGGCCCTCGGCTACGTGCTCTCCCCGGTCGACCTCGTGCCCGAGGCCCTGCTGCTCGGCGCGGGCCTGCTCGACGACGGGGTGCTGCTGGCGTGGCTGGCCGGCGCCGTCCTCGCCGAGACCGACGCGTTCCTGGCGTGGGAGCAGCAGCAGCGCGACGACGCGCGCCGCGGGCGCGGCGAGCCG
>CADCUY010000584.1 GCA_902806005.1 uncultured Quadrisphaera sp.
GAGCGCGACGCCGGCTGGGAGTCGGGCGCCCTGCCCGACCGGATCACGATCTTCCGCGGCCCCACCCTGCGCCACTGCGACTCGCGCGAGGAGGTCGCCGAGGAGGTGACCACCACGGTCGTCCACGAGGTCGCGCACCACTTCGGCATCGACGACGAGCGCCTGCACGAGCTCGGCTGGGCCTGAGCGCCCGCAGCCGCGCGCCTCAGGCGGCGGCGCGCCGCTCCGCCCGCTCGGCCTCGACCCGGCTGCGCCGCGCGCGCCGCTTGGCCTCCCCGGGGTGGGTCAGCAGGTGCAGCACCGCCTCCTCCACCACGCCGTGGGTCGCGGGCTCGCCGAACGTGGCGCCGACCCCCAGCTCGTCGAGGATCGGCTCGATCGTCGTCCCGTCCTCGAACAGGTCGACCACCCGCGGGTCCACGTACGAGGCGCGCGCCACCGTCGGGGTGTTGCCCAGGTACGCCGACACCTCCTGCATCGCCCGCGAGACGGCGCGCTTGCGGGCCGCCGCCGACGTCGCCGCGTGCGTCGAGACGGCCAGGGCCACCGCGGCGAGCACGGTGGCGTGCCAGGTGCGGAAGTCCTTGGCCGAGACGTCGACCGGTCCGTCGGTCCGCGAGCCCGCGCTGGTCGCCGCGGTGGGCCGCACCTCGCCGACGACGTCCTTGACGTAGCCGTTGATGTCGCTGCTGGTGACGTCGTGCCACGAGCCCTCGTCGTCGCGCCAGGCCAGCAGGTCGGCGTCCGGGGGCGCGTCGCGCTCGAGCATCACCTGCACCGAGGCCCGCACCGCCTCGTCGCGCAGGGCCAGGCTGCGGTCCTTGCTCGACTTGGCCACGTACTCGAAGCGCACCAGCGGCCCCTCGACGCGCACGTGCCGGCACTCGATCGTCGCCAGCCCGAAGGTGCTGTTCGCCTCCGCGTAGGTCTCGCCGCCCACCCGGAAGAAGCCCAGGTCGAGCAGCCGGAACGCCGTGGCCAGGGCCCGCTCGCGCGGCATCCCCGGCAGCGCCAGGTGCTCGGCCACCACCTCGCGGGCCCCGGGCAGGCGGCGGGCGACGTCGACCACCCGCTCGTGCTTGGCGCGGTCGCGCCGCTCGCGCCAGTGCGGGTGGTACAGGTACTGGCGTCGCCCGGCCTCGTCGGTGCCGACGGCCTGGATGTGCCCGTTGGGGTGCGGGCAGATCCACACCTCCTGCCACGCCGGGGGGATCACCAGGGCGCGGACCCGCTCGGCGTCCTCGCGCCGCAGCGGGGCGCCCTCGGCGTCGAGGTAGACGACGTCGTCGCCGTCGCGGCGGCGGGTCCACCCGCGGGATCGGGGGGAGACGGTCCGCAGGCGGGGCACCCCGTGATCGTGCGCGGCGCCGGTGCCTCCCGCACGCCGAGCCGCGGCGACCGGGCGGAGCGCGCCGGGGCGGGCGCCCGGCATGCTGGCCCCGTGCTGGTGACCAACCACGTCCTGTCGGGGGCGCTGCTCGCTGCCGCCGGCCCGCTCGCCCGGCGCCCCGCCCTGGCCCTGGCGGTGGGCGTCGCCTCGCACTTCGCGCTCGACCGGACGCCGCACTGGGGCGACCCCGACCAGCGCACCTTCCTGCGGGTCGCCGTGGCCGACGGGCTCACCGGCCTGGCAGCGATGGCCGCGATGACGCTGCTCGCGCCGCCCGCCCGGCGCCCGGCCGTGGTGGCGGGGATGGTGGGCGCGGCGCTGCCCGACCTCGACAAGCCCAGCGTGCTGTTCTTCGGGCGCTCGCCGTTCCCCGCCGTCGTGGACGAGTGGCACAAGCTGATCCAGCGCGAGTCGCCCCGCCGGATGCCGCAGGAGTTCGCGGTGGCCGCGGCGCTCGCGGCGTGCGCCGTCCGGCTCCTGCGCCGCTGACCCGATCCCCTTCGCGCACTTGTGGGCACGAGTGCGTTCCTGCGACCCCCATCCGCGCACGTACCCCCACGAGTGCGCCGAAGAGGCCCTCGGGAGCGCACGTACCCCCACAAGTGCAGGGTCGGGGGATCAGGCCGGCTCGGCCAGCTCCTCGACCAGCGACTCCACCACCGCCGCGAGGTCGCCCCCGGACGCCGCCGCCACGGCCCGCTGGCGCTGGTAGCTCGCCCCCCGCCGCGGGATGTCCGCCACCGAGGCCAGCTCCTCCGGGCACTCCAGCCGCGCCGCCACCGGCTCCAGCCGGGTCAGCAGGTCGTCGAGGTCGTCGGTGACCAGCCGCTCGCGCCCCTTGGCGTCGAGGATCACCTCGGCGTCCAGCCCGTACCGGGCGGCGCGCCACTTGTTCTCCTGCACGTGCCACGGCGGCATCGTCGGCAGCGTCTCGCCCGCCTCGAGCCGCTCGTCCAGGTCGACGACCAGGCAGTGCACCAGCGCCGTCAGCGCCGCGAGCTCCCGGCGCGTGGGCACCCCGTCGAAGACCCGCACCTCCAGGGTGCCCAGGCGCGGCGAGGGGCGGATGTCCCAGCGGATCTCGTCGACCCGGTCGATCACCCCGGTCACCAGCTGGTCGTCGACGTAGGCCTCCAGCTCGTCCCAGGTGGTGAACTGGAACGGCAGCCCCGCCGTGGGCAGCTGCTGGAACAGCAGCGCCCGGTTCGAGGCGTACCCGGTGTCGTTGCGCGCCCAGAACGGCGACGACGCCGAGAGCGCCTGCAGGTGCGGGTAGTGGTTGAGCAGCGCGCCGAGGATGGGCAGCACCTTGTGCACCGAGGTGATGCCCACGTGCACGTGCACGCCCCAGATGAGCATCTGCCGCCCCCACCACTGGGTGCGCTCGATCAGCTCGGCGTAGCGCGGGGAGTCGGTCAGCTGCGCCGTCGACCACTCCCCGAACGGGTGCGTGCCGGCGCTGATCAGGTCGATGCCCATCGGGTCGGCCACCCGGCGCAGCGCGTCGACCCCGTCGGCGACCTCCGCCACGGCCTCGCCGGCCACCCGGTGGACGCCGCTGACCACCTCGACGGTGTTGCGCAGCAGCTCCTCGGTCACCCGGGCGGCCGGGACCTCGGACCCCTCGCGCAGCGCGGCGATCACCTCGCCGGCCGCGTTGGTGAGGTCGCGGGTGCGCCGGTCGACCAGCGCCAGCTCCCACTCCACGCCGAGCGTCATGCCCGGCGACGCGGCGAAGGGCACGCTCATAGCGCCATCCCACCACCCCCGGCCGTGCCCCGGAACGCCGTCACCCGCCGAAGAGCCGCCCCAGCAGCAGCGCGAGCCCGCCCAGCACGATCACCAGGAGGATGCCGATCGGGATCGCCAGGTTCGCGGCGCGGCTGGGGCCCTTGACCTCGGGGGTCGGCCGGACGGCGGTGCCCGACTCGCCCGGCGGGGTGTCGCCGGGCGCCACGCCGCCGCCCGGCTCCAGGCCGGGGGTGTCGCCGGGGTCTGGGTCGGTCGACTGCGGGCCCGAGTGCGCCGGCGGGATCGCCCGCCCCAGGGGGTCGGCGGCGTCCTGGTCGGGCGGGCCCCCGCCGTCCGGGCCCGGCCCCGGCGCCCCCCGCTCCTCGGCCGCCTGCTGCGCGGGCGCGTCGGTGGAGGCGCCGGGACGGCGTCGCGGG
>CADCUY010000585.1 GCA_902806005.1 uncultured Quadrisphaera sp.
CCCTCGTCGCTGATCGCGGCGAGCCCGCGGGCCTGCGCGACCTCCGCCGGCGAACCCTCCCCCGCCACGACGCCCTCGAGCACCGCGCGGCCCAGCTTGTCGTTCAGCGACCCGGCGTCGACGAGGCCCTGCAGCTCGGCGACGTGGGCGGGCGTGACCCCGAGGTCCTCCAACGCGACGCCGCGCGCGGAGGCGTGGCGCGCGAGCTCCCCGGTCCACCACTTGCGCGCCGCGGCCGCCGTGGTGCCGGCCGCCACCGTGGCCTCCACCAGGTCCAGCGCCCCGGCGTTGACGACGTCGCGCACGTCGAGGTCGGACAGGCCCCACTGCTCCTGCAGCCGGTTGCGGCGCACCGCCGGGGGCTCGGGCAGGGTCGCGCGCAGCTGCTCGACCCACGCGGGGTCGGGCGCGACGGGCACCAGGTCGGGCTCGGGGAAGTAGCGGTAGTCCTCGGCGTCGGACTTCACCCGCCCCGCGGTGGTCAGCCCCGTGTCCTCGTGCCAGTGCCGGGTCTCCTGGACGACGCGCCCGCCGCCGGCGAGCACCGCCGCCTGCCGCCCGGCCTCGTAGCGCACGGCCCGCTCCACCGAGCGCAGCGAGTTGACGTTCTTGGTCTCGGTGCGGGTGCCCAGCGGCGCCTCGGGCGAGGGGCGCAGCGAGAGGTTGACGTCGCAGCGCATCGAGCCCTGCTCCATCTTCACGTCGGAGACGTCGAGGCCCCGCAGCAGGTCGCGCAGCGTCGCCACGTACGCCTTCGCCACCTCGCCGGCGCGGGGCCCGGTGCCGGTCAGCGGCCTCGTGACGATCTCGATCAGGGGGATGCCGGCGCGGTTGTAGTCGACGAGGGAGTACTCGGCGCCGTGGATGCGCCCGGTGGAGCCGCCGACGTGGAGGCTCTTGCCGGTGTCCTCCTCCATGTGGGCCCGCTCGATCGCCACCCGGTAGGTGAAGGCCGGGCCGAGGCCGACCTCCGAGGCCGGCACGTCGACGTCCAGCCACCCGTCGAAGGCGATGGGCTCGTCGTACTGGCTGGTCTGGAAGTTCTTCGGCATGTCGGGGTAGAAGTAGTTCTTGCGCGCGAAGCGGCACTCCGCCGCGATGGTGCAGTTGAGGGCCAGACCGATCCGGACGGCGGACTCGACGGCCTTCTCGTTGAGCACCGGCAGCGCCCCGGGCAGCCCCAGGCTCACCGGGTCGACCTGGGTGTTGGGCTCGGCGCCGAAGACGGTGGAGGAGCCGGAGAACATCTTCGTGGCGGTGGAGAGCTCCACGTGCACCTCGAGCCCGATCACCGGGTCGAAGCGGGCGACCGCCTCGTCGTAGCCGAGCACCTCGGCGGTGGTCGGGGCGCTCACGCGGGCACCCCCGCCCGGGCCGGAGCAGCCAGCGCCGGCGCGCGGTCGAGCAGCGGCCCGCCCCAGGCGGCGAGCAGCCGCGCCTCCAGCGCCGCGCCCACCCGGTAGAGCCGGTCGTCGGCCATGGCCGGGGCCAGCACCTGCAGGCCGACGGGCAGGCCGTCCTCCTCGGCCAGGCCCACCGGCAGCGACATCCCGGGGATGCCCGCGAGGTTGGCGGGGATGGTGGCGACGTCGTTGAGGTACATGGCCAGCGGGTCCTCCAGCTTCTCGCCGAGGCGGAAGGCGGTCGTGGGGCAGGTGGGCGAGACCAGCACGTCGACCTCGGCGAAGGCGGCGGCGAAGTCGCGCTGGACGAGGGTGCGCACCTTCTGCGCGCTGCCGTAGTAGGCGTCGTAGTAGCCCGAGGACAGCGCGTAGGTGCCGAGGATGATCCGGCGCTTGGCCTCGTCGCCGAAGCCCGCGGCGCGGGTCGCGCCCATCACCTGCTCGGCCGTCACGGCGTCCCCCTCGGGCACCACGCGCAGGCCGTACCGCATGCCGTCGAAGCGGGCCAGGTTGCTGCTCGCCTCGCTGGGCAGGATCAGGTAGTACGCCGCGAGCGCGTGCTCGACGTTCGGGCAGCTGACCTCGACCACCTCGGCGCCGGCGGCCTCGAGGTGGGCCAGGGCCTCGGTGAACCGGGTGCGGACGCCGGGCTGGTAGCCCTCGCCGTCCAGCTCGCGGACCACGCCGACGCGCACCCCGGCCAGGTCGCCGCGGGCGCCCTCGCGGGCGGCGGCGACCACCGGCGGCACGGGCGCGTCGAGCGAGGTGGAGTCGAGCGGGTCGTGCCCGCCCATCACCTCGTGCAGCAGCGCGGCGTCGAGCACGGTGCGCGCGCACGGGCCGCCCTGGTCGAGGCTGGAGGCCAGCGCGATCAGCCCGTAGCGGCTCACCCCGCCGTAGGTCGGCTTGACCCCGACGGTGCCGGTGACCGCGGCGGGCTGGCGGATCGAGCCCCCGGTGTCGGTGCCGGTGGCCAGCGGCGCCTCGTGGGCCGCGAGCGCCGCGGCGCTGCCGCCGCCGGAGCCGCCGGGGATGCGCTCGAGGTCCCACGGGTTGCGGGTGGGGCCGAAGGCGGAGTGCTCGGTGGAGGAGCCCATCGCGAACTCGTCCATGTTCGTCTTGCCCAGGGAGACCAGCCCGGCCTCGCGCAGCCGCCGCACGACGGTGGCGTCGTAGGGCGGCACCCAGCCGGCGAGCATCCTCGAGCCGGCGGTGGTGGGCACCCCGGCGGTGACCATGATGTCCTTGACGGCGATCGGCACCCCGGCGAGGGCGTGCTGGGCCTCCCCCGCCGCCCGCGCCGCGTCGACGGCGCCCGCGGCCGCGAGCGCCCCGTCGGCGTCGACGTGCAGGAAGGCGTGCACGCCGTCCTCGGCGGTCCCGTCGACCTCGGCGATGCGGTCCAGGTGCGCGCGGGTGAGCTCCACGGCGGAGAGGTCGCCGCCGGCCAGCGCGGTCGCCATCTCGGCGGCGGTCCAGCGGGTGGGGTCGGTGCTGCTCATGCGGCTCAGTCCTCGTCCAGGATCCGGGGCACCAGGAACCGGCCGCCCTCGCTGGCCGGCGCGGCGGCCAGGGCCGCGTCGGCGTCGAGGCTGGGGGCCGGGACGTCGGGCCGGGTCACGTTGCGCAGCGGGATCGGGTGGCTGGTGGCGGGCACGTCGTCGCCCGCCGCGGCGGCGCGCTCGATGACCCCCGAGACGGCGGCCACGGCGTCGACGATGGCGTCGAGCTGGCCGGCGAGGCGGTCGAGGTCGTCGCCGGGCATGTCGATGCGGGCCAGCCGCGCGAGGTGCGCGACCTCCTCGCGGGTGATGGCGGGCATGTCGAGCGAGTCTAGGAGGCGCCCGCGCGGCGCCGACGGCGCTTCCGCGGCACGCGCTCGCTGCGGCGTCGCCCAGCATGCTGGCGCACTCCCTCCTGTCCCCGGCGCGAGCGGCGTGTCGTCGGCGTGTCGTCGACAGAGCCATCATCCTGGTGAGCCTCGGCCGGTTCAGCCTTCCACAGGCCCCAGCCGTCCACAGGCCCCTGCCGTCCACAGCCGTCCGTGCGGAGCGCCTGCC
Source organism: uncultured Quadrisphaera sp. (assembly GCA_902806005.1). Classification (GTDB taxonomy): domain Bacteria; phylum Actinomycetota; class Actinomycetes; order Actinomycetales; family Quadrisphaeraceae; genus CADCUY01. The sequence continues at coordinate 3,464 of CADCUY010000585.1, forward strand.
GACCGCTCGCCGGGCGCGACGGTGCACTGGTGGACCCCGTCGCAGCCCTCGCCGCCCACGGCGGCGCCACCCGCACCGCGGCCCTGCGCGC
>CADCUY010000586.1 GCA_902806005.1 uncultured Quadrisphaera sp.
CGCCTGCGGTCAGGCCCTCGAGCACCGCGAGCGTCAGCTCCGGCGGGCGCACGCCGGCCAGGGCCTGGAACGGGGTCAGGGCGAGCACGAGCTCGGGCTTGTGCCAGGCGTCGCGGTAGCGGCGCTCGGGCGCCGTCCGCGCCGGCCCCCCGGCCTCCTCCCGCGCGTAGCCGGCCACGGCCTGCTCGGCGGTCGGGTGCACCTGCAGCGAGAGCGGGGCGTCGGCGGCGAGCAGCTTGAGCAGGAACGGCAGCCGGGTGCCCCACCGGTCGAAGAGGTCGGCGCCGAGCAGCTCCAGCGGCCGGGCCTCGATCGCGGCGTCGAGGGCCTCCCCCGGCTCGTCGCCGTCGACCACGAGCGTCGACGGGGCCAGGGGGTGGGCGCCCATCCACACCTCGGCCACGGGCCCGCCGTCGGCGGGGGCGCCGAGGAAGGCGGGGATGGCCGTGGTGGAGCCCCAGTCGTAGCGCTGGACGGGGTTGGCGAGGCGGAGCACGGGCTCGATGATGCCCGGTGCCGGCGTCGGGCCGCGGCGGATCGACCCCGTCCGGGCGCCCGTCGAGCCGGCCGGGCGGCCGGTCAGGGCCGCTCGCGGGCCAGCAGCAGCGCCGTGCCGTCGAGGATGTCGTGCTCGCTGGCGACGACGTCCGCCGTTCCCGAGGCAGCGGCCACCCGGGCGACCACCTCGGCCCAGACCAGGGCGCCGGCGCCGATCACGTCGACCCGGCCGGGGTGCATCGGGCCCAGCGCTGCCCGCTGCGCCCGGGTCATCGCCGTCAGCTCCGCGCACGCCGCCAGCACCGCGTCCACCGGCAGGACCGCCCCGTGCAGGCGCTCCGGGTCGTACCGGGCCAGCCCCAGCGCGTGGGCGGTGACGGTGGTGACGGTGCCGGCCACCCCGACCAGGCGCGCGGCCCGCTCCAGGGGCACGAGCTCCGCGGCGGCGTCGAGGGCGCGGGCCACGTCGCCGCGGGCCGCGGCGACCTCGGCCGCGGTGGGCGGGTCGGAGCGCAGGTGGCGCTCGGTCAGCCGCACGCAGCCGACGTCCATCGACGTCGCGGCCTCGACCTCCCCGGTGTCGGCGCGGCCGAGCACCAGCTCGGTGGAGCCGCCGCCGAGGTCGACCACCAGGTGCGGGTCGCCGGCGGCCCCGCCGGGCAGTCCCGTGGTGGCGCCGAGGAAGGAGAGCCGGGCCTCCTCCGCGCCCGTGATCACCTCCGGGTCCACGCCGAGGAGCCGGCGGACGCCGGAGACCAGCTCGTCGGCGTTGCGGGCGTCGCGGCTGGCCGAGGTCGCGACGAACCGCACCCGCTCGGCCCCGTGGTGGCGGACGACCTCGGCGTAGCGCTGGGTGGCGGCCAGGGTGCGGCGCAGCGCGGCGGGGGCGAACGCGCCGGTGCGGTCGACGCCCTCCCCCAGCCGGACCACCTCCATCCGGCGCTCGACGTCGACGAGCACCGCGGGCCCGCCGTCGCCGGCGGGGCGGGTGACGTCGGCGACGAGCAGGCGGATCGAGTTGGTGCCGCAGTCGACCGCGGCGACGCGGGTGGTGGTCACGGCACGACCCTCGCACGACCGCGGCACGACCGGCCGTGAGCGCGCTCACGGTCGCGGCCGGGCGTCGACGTCGCCCTGCTGGGTACCGTCGCGACATGACGGATGCGGTGGTCGTCGGATCAGGGCCGAACGGGCTGGCGGCGGCGATGGTGCTCTCCGGGGCCGGCCTGTCCGTGGCGGTCGTGGAGAGCAACGACACCCTCGGCGGCGGGGCGCGCACCAAGGAGGCGACCCTGCCGGGCTACCTGCACGACATCTGCTCCGCGGTGCACCCCTCGATCATGCTGTCGCCCTACTTCAACGCCTTCGACCTCGCCTCCCGCGGCGTCGAGATGCTCCAGCCCGAGGTGCCGTACGCCCAGCCGATGGACGGCGGCCGCGCCGGCATCGCGCACCGCGACCTCGAGCGCACCGCTGACGGCCTCGGCCGCGACGGGCGGGCGTGGACCTCCCTGATGCGCCCCCTGGTGGACGGGTGGCGCGAGCTCGGCGACACCTTCCTCTCCGACATGCGCACCTTCCCCTACGCCCGCCGCGCGGCCACGCTCCCGGTCTCGGTCGCCGCGGGCCTGCGCGTGCTCGAGCAGGGCAGCCCGCTGTGGAACCTGCGCTGGCGCGAGGACCTCGCGCCCGCCCTGCTCAGCGGGGTCGCCACGCACGCCATCGCCCCCGCCCGCGGGCTCGCCCCCGCCGGCGCCGCGGTCTTCCTCGCCTCGCTGGCGCACTCCGTCGGCTGGCCGATCCCGCGCGGCGGCACCCAGGTGGTCGTCGACGCGCAGGTCGACGAGCTGCGCCGGCGCGGGGTCACCTTCACCACCGGCCACCGCGTGCGCTCGCTGGGCGAGCTGCCCCGCACCCGCGCCGTGCTGCTCGACACCTCGCCCAAGGACATGCAGCAGATCGCCGGCGACCTGCTGCCCCGCTGGTACCGGCGCCTGCTCTCGACCTACCGGCACGGCGACGGCGTGTGCAAGGTCGACTTCGCGCTGTCCGGGCCGGTGCCGTGGGCCAACGAGGACTGCCGCCGGGCCGGCACCCTGCACGTCGGCGGGACCCGCCGGGAGCTGCTGGAGTTCGAGCTGGGCGTCAAGCGCGGCGAGCACAGCGACCGGCCGTACGTGCTCGCCGTCCAGCCGGACGTCGTCGACCCCACCCGCGCCCCGGCCGGCGGGCACACCCTGTGGACGTACACGCACGTCCCGAACGGGTCGACCCTGGACCGCAGCGAGGCGATCACCGACCAGATCGAGCGCTTCGCCCCGGGGTTCCGCGACCTGGTGCTGCACCGCGCCGTCGCCACCGCCGCCCAGGAGGAGGCCGAGCACCCCAACTACGTCGGCGGCGACATCTCCGGCGGGGCGGTGACGCCGTGGCAGATGATCGCTCGGCCGGTGCCCACCTGGGACCCGTACCGGACGCCGGTGCCCGGCCTGTACCTGTGCTCCTCCTCGACCCCTCCGGGGCCGGCGGTGCACGGGATGAACGGGGTGCACGCCGCACGCCGGGTGCTGCGCCAGCGGTTCGGCATCCGGCAGGAGCCCCTCGACTTCGTGCGCTCGGCGGCGGCGTAGCGCCCCGGCGGCGTGTCGTCGTCGCCCTCCGCAGTCACATCGGCACCGTCCGTTACAACAGACGGCATGACTCTCCTTGCTCTCATCGCCGCGAGCTGGATCGCCGTCTCCCTGGTCGCCACCGCCGCCTTCTGCGCCGTCGCCACCGCCGTCAAGCGCGGCACGCCGGCCCTGGACGCCCCGAGCGCGCCCGTCCTGCCGCTGCTGGCGGGCGCCGGCCACGGCTCCTCCGCGCCCGCGGTCGTCCTGCCCGCGCAGCGCCGCACCTCGCCGGCACCAGCACTCACCGTCTGACGCCGGGCGCGGGCCGCCGCACGCGGCCAGGCTGGGCGCCGTGGGGACGACCGGGCGGCACGCCCTGCGGCAGGGCGGGTGGTGCGGCACGCGCATCGAGGCGCTGTGCCGGAGGCTGCCCCGGATCG
>CADCUY010000587.1 GCA_902806005.1 uncultured Quadrisphaera sp.
GGCTCGGCCGTGGCGACCACGGCGGCCGTCGCCGACGAGCGGGCGGTCGCCGAGGCGCTCGCGCTCGCCGAGCGGGAGTTCGGCGGTGTCGACGTGGTCGTGCACTGCGCCGGGGTGATGAGGCTGCAGCCGCTGGCCGAGATGGACCTCGACACCCTCGACCAGATGGTGCGCACCAACGTGCGGGGCACCTTCGTCGTCGACCAGCTGGCTGCGCGCACCGTGCGCGAGGGCGGGGCGATCATCAACTTCTCGTCCTCGGTGGTGAAGCTCGGGCTGCCCACCTACGCCGGGTACGTGGCCACCAAGGGCGCCGTCGACGCGATCAGCACGGTGCTGGCCAAGGAGCTGCGCGGGAGGGACATCACCGTCAACGCCGTCGCACCCGGCCCCACGGCCACCGCCCTGTTCCTCGACGGCAAGGACGAGGAGACCGTCGAGAAGATGGCGCAGATGAACCCCCTGCAGCGCTTGGGCACCCCGGGTGACATCGCCGAGGTGGTCGCCTTCCTCGCCGGCCCCGGCCGGTGGGTGAACGGGCAGACGCTGTACGCCAACGGCGGGATGGTCTGATGGCGGTCGCCGTGGTCACCGGGGCCTCCAGCGGCTTCGGCGCCATGACCGTGCGGGCCCTGGCCCGGGCTGGGCACACCGTGTACGCCGGGATGCGCGCCACCACCGGGCGCAACGCTCCTGCAGTGGCCGACGCGGAGGGCTTCGCCCGCGAGAACGGGGTGACGCTGCGCGCGGTGGAGATGGACGTGGCCGACCAGGGGTCGGTCGACGCTGCCATCGCGCGGATCGTCGAGGAGGCCGGGCGCCTCGACGTCGTCATCCACAACGCCGGGCACATGACCCTCGGCCCCAGCGAGGCCTTCAGCCCCGAAGAGCTCGCCGCGGTGTACGACACCAACGTGCTCTCCACCCAGCGGGTCAACCGGGCGGCCCTGCCGCACCTGCGCGCCCAGCGCGAGGGGCTGGTGGTGTGGGTCGGGTCCTCCAGCGCCCGCGGCGGCACCCCGCCGTACCTGGGCCCGTACTTCGCCGCCAAGGCCGCCATGGACTCCCTGGCGGTCACCTACGCCGCCGAGCTCGCCCGCTTCGGGGTGGAGACCACGATCGTCGTGCCCGGCTCCTACACCACCGGCACCAACCACTTCGCCAACGCAGGACACCCCGCGGACACCGGCACCGCCCAGGCGTACGAGGAGCAGTACGCGGGCCTCATGGACCAGGTCTCCACCAGCCTGGCCGAGCTGTCCCCCGACGACGCCGACCCCGCGGAGGTGGCCGCCGCGATCGTGGCCGCCGTCGACGCCCCGAAGGGGCAGCGCCCGTACCGGGTGCACGTCGATCCCGCGGACGACGGGGCCGCGGTCGTCCTCGCCGTCGGCGACCGCGTCCGCCGCGAGTTCTACGCCCGCATCGGGCTGAGCGACCTCGTCGCCCCGGCTCCACGGTCGAGCGACTTCACCGGCTCGCTCCGCTGAGCGGGCGCAGCTCCGGTGCGACCGAGGACCGGGCTGCCGGTGGGGCTCAGGGCCGGTCGAGGGTCACGACCTCGTAGGTCGCGGACTGCGGCGACCCGATCCCGAAGCGCGCGTTGGGCAGGTGGAGACGGTCGCCCGCGACGGCGACCGTCGTCGGGACGTCGAGGACCTCGTCGGTGAGCCGCTCGCGGACGCGCCCGCTGCGACCGTCGCGGGCCAGGCGCAGCACGGCCACCTGGTTCGACAGCGGTTGCACCGCGTACAGGGTCCGCCCGTCGCGCGTGAGGCCGTCGCCACTGGTGAGGACCTCGCCGCGCAGGCGGACCTGCACCGACCGCCCCGTCTCCGGGTCGACCCGGAAGAGCAGCCCGGTGCGGGTCTGCACGACCAGGAGGGCGGCGCCGTCGGGGGTGGTCTCGATGCCGTTGGCGTCGAAGGTCGCCGGGTCCTCGTCGTAGACCAGGTCACCGCTGTAGGGGATGACCTCGACCTCGTCGGGCGCGGGCAGCTGCCCGAACCGACCCAGGGGGAGGCGGTAGAGGACGGGGGCGACGGAGTCGGTGAAGTAGGCGGCGCGGTCGGTGACCACGACGTCGTTGACGGCGCTGGCCGCGGTCGTCCCGTCCCCGGCCCCGCTCAAGGCGTAGTCGGCGAGCAGCTCACCGGTGGTCGCGTCGATGACGCGCGCGGTCCCGGTGGGCCCTCCGGCGACGAAGATCCGGCCGCGGTCGTCGACCTCCAGCCCGACCGACGGGGATCCGACCGCCGGGCTGAAGACCTCACCCTCGCCGGTGCGCAGGTCGGCGCGGTAGAGGGAGCCGTCGGCCAGCGAGCCGACGTAGGCCACCTGGCCGGGCCCGACGTCGATGCCCTCGGGCTGGAAGCCGGTGGGCAGGTCGACCCTCGCGGGTCGTCCCGTCGCGGCGCTGGCGGGAGCGGCAGCGGCCGGGGCCGCGCCGGAGAGGACGAGGCTGGACACGGCGGCCAGCGCGGCCAGGCGCAGGCTCATCGGGTCACCACGACCTTGCCGATCATCTGGCCGGTCTCGACCATCCGGTGCGCCTCGCGCAGGTTCTCCACCGTGAAGCCCTCCAGCACGGTGGTCGCGGTCGTCACCAGCGCGCCGTCGTCGAGGAGGGCGGAGACCCGGTCGAGGAGGAGCCGCTGCTCACCGAGGTCGGCGGTGCCGTACAGGGACCGGGTGAACATCAGCTCGTAGTGCCAGGTGATGCTCTTGGAGAACAGCGGTGACAGGTCCAGTCCGGGCTCGGCGTTGATCGAGGTGATCTGGCTGAACGGCTTGGCGACCTCCGCCAGGGCCTCGATCGTCCCCGACGGGTGGGCCGTGAAGACGTGGTCGGTGCCCCCGGGGGCGACCCCGAGGACGCTGGCCGCGAGGTCGTCGCGGTCGATCACCGCGTCGGCGCCCATCCGCGTGGCGAGGGCGCGGGAGTCCTCGCGCGCGCCGGTGGCCACGACGGTCAGCGAGGTCAGCCGCTTGGCCAGCTGGATCAGGATCGAGCCCACGCCGCTGGCGCCGCCGACCACGAGCAGGGTGCCGGTGCTCTCCCGCGTCAGCCGGAACTTCTCGAACAGGGTCTCCCACGCTGTGATCGCGGTCAGGGGCAGGGCCGCCGCCTCCGCGTCGCTGAGCGTGGCCGGCTTCGTCCCGACGATCCGCTCGTCGACCGCGTGGTGCTCGGCGTTCGATCCGCGCCGGGTCACGTCCCCGGCGTAGAAGACCGCGTCGCCGACGGCGTGGTGCTCGACCTCGGGGCCGACGGCGACGACGACGCCGGCCGCGTCGTAGCCGAGGACGGTGGGCTCGCCGCCCGCGGCGATGCCGGCGCGGCGCTTGACGTCGACGGGGTTGACCGAGACGGCGCGCACCTCCACCAGGAGGTCGCGGGGTCGCAGCGGCGGCACGTCGAGGTCGACCTCGACGAAGGCCTCGGGGTCGGTGACGGGCAGCGCCCGGGTGGAGGCGAGCGCCCGGGTGGAGGTCGGGAGGGTCATGGTGGGCTCCGGTCTGTCGGACGGGGTCGGGCAGGTGCGGTCGGAGGGTCGGTCGGTGCCGGTCCTCTTACGTGCTCGCGGTCCAGCCGGTGGAGCGCAGCCAGCCCTCGAACGACACGAGGTCCGGGTGGATCTCGCGCAGCGCCGCGAGGTCGCGCGCCCGCCCCACCACGTCGACGTCCTGGAAGAGCGCGAACATCGCCGCCAGGTCGTGGCCGACGCCCGGCACCGTCGCGCGCACGACGTCCAGGGGGAGGTCCTGGTAGGCGGCCGGGATCCCGGTGACGCGCTCGAAGACCTCGGCGATCTGCGCCCCGGTCAGGGAGTCGCCGGCGACCCGCAGGGTCCGGCCGCCCCAGCGCTCCCAGTCCTGCAGGACGTGGGCGGTGAACCAGGCGATGTCCTCCAGCGCGATCAGCGGCCACCGGCCCTCGCCCAGCGGGAGGGTGACGACGAGGCCGTCGCGCCCGTCGGGCAGCACCCCGCGCCGCGGGGCGAGCGCCGAGCTCATGTTCTCGAAGTAGGGGGCGGTGACCAGGACGGCGACGTGGCGGGAGTACCAGCCGTCGGGGTCCTGGCGCATGAACTCCTCGGCGCGTCGCAGGCCGATGTGGGCCTCCACGGCCGCCTTCGCGTCGTAGTGCGGCACCGGGATCCGGCCGTCGGTCAGCGTCGCTGCGGCGTCCAGGGAGGACCAGACGAACCGGTCCACGCCTGCGCGCTCAGCGGCGGTCAGCAGGCCCAGCCCCTGCTCGTGCTCACGGGCCGGGCTGGAGGTGGAGAAGAAGTCCGTGTTGGCGAACACCTCGTCCACCCCCGCCATCGCCGCTCCCAGGGCGGCCGCGTCGTCGACGTCCCCGCGGACCAGGTGCACCGACCCCGCGGAGAGGAGCGCCCGGGCGCGATCGCTGCCCGGGTCGCGGGTCAGCACCGCCACCTCGCTGCCCGACCGGGCGGCGAGCCGCTGCACCACCGGAGCGCCCATCGTCCCCGTGCCGCCGATGACCAGGACCTTCGTCATGCCGCCCCCTCCGTGCCGCGGCGGGTCCGCGGCGCCTCCAGGCTCGGCGAGGGCCACCGCTGACGGCAGTGGCCAGAAGGACAACAGTGGTACTTTTCCGGCCATGGTCCACCGGGTCGCCGTCCTCGCCCTGGACGGCGTCCTGCCGTTCGACCTCGGCATCCCGGAACGGGTCTTCCACGAGGCCCGCGACGCCGAGGGGCGACGGCTCTACGCGGTCTCGACCTGCTCCCTCGGTGGCCGGCCGGTCCGCACCAGCCACGACTTCGCCATCACCGTCGACCACGACCACCGGCTCCTGGCCACCGCCGACACCATCGTCATCGCCACCCAGGAGCCCACCCGCGAGGTGCTGGCCGGCGGGCGGATCCCCGACGAGGTGGCCGACGCCCTCGCGCTGGCCCGGCCCGACGCCCGGATCGTCACCTTGTGCACCTCGGCGTTCGTCCTCGCCGCCACGGGGCTGCTCGACGGGCTCGCCGCCACGACCCACTGGGCGCTGTGCGCCGAGTTCGCCCGCCTGTTCCCGCGCGTGCGGGTCGACCCGGACGTGCTGTTCGTCGACAACGGCCGGCTGCTGACCTCCGCCGGCGGCGCCGCCGGGATCGACATGTGCCTGCACCTGGTGCGCCGCGACCACGGCGCCGACGTGGCCAACGCCGCCGCGCGGTACTGCGTCGTCGCCCCCTGGCGCGACGGTGGCCAGGCCCAGTTCATCGACCACCCCCTGCCGGCGGACACCGGCAGCTCCACCGCAGCGACCCGCGAGTGGCTCCTGCGCCGGCTCGCCGAGCCGCTGACGCTGGCGGACCTGGCCGAGCACGCTCGCATGAGCGTGCGGACGTTCAGCCGCCGCTTCCACGAGGAGGTCGGCGAGAGCCCGCACCAGTGGATCACCCAGCGCCGCGTCGAGCACGCCCGCCGCCTGCTCGAGACCAGCGACCTGACGGTGGACCAGGTGGCCAGCGCGTCCGGCTTCGCCGACCCCGCGGTGCTGCGCCGGCACTTCAACACCCGGCTCGGCCTGACCCCCGGGGCCTACCGGCGCAGCTACCCACCGCTGCGCACCCGCGCCCTGCACGTCGGCTGAGCACCACCGCCGACGACGACCCGGCAGCACCCAGCGGCTGCCGCGAGCGGGCTGGTGCGCTCGGCGAGGCACTGTCGCTGGCGTGTGCGCAGCAGCGGGACCAGCGGGAGCGGCCCGACAGGTCGTGTCAGGGGACGGTCCTCCACCGACCTTCCAGGGGCAGCGTGAACGTGCCCGCCGTGCTGGCTGCCGTCATGCTGACCACCCTGCCGATCCTCGTGGTGTACGTGGCCGGTCGCCGCCAGCTGGTCACCGGCCTGACCGCGGGTGTCGGCACGTGACGGAGCACCCGGAGGGAGTCGGGCACGGTGGCTGAGCTGCGCAGGGCCCTGGTCGTCCGCGGCGGCTGGGAGGGGCACCAGCCGGTCGAGGCCACCGACCTGTTCATCCCCCACCTGGAGGCCTCCGGCTTCGCGGTGGAGGTGGAGGGCTCGCCCGCGGCCTACGCCGACGCCGGGCGGATGGCGGGTGTGGACCTGGTCGTCCAGTGCATGACCATGTCGACGATCGAGCCCGACGAGGCCTCCGGCCTGGTCGCCGCCGTGGCCGCCGGCACCGGGCTCGCCGGCTGGCACGGCGGCATCGCCGACAGCTACCGGGCCAGCGTCGACTACCTGCAGCTGGTGGGCGGGCAGTTCGCCCACCACGCCGCCCGGTGCGCCCCCGACGAGCGCTCGGGGGAGCAGTCCGACAACTACGTGCGCCACCGCGTCACGATGACCCCCGCCGCGGCCGACCACCCGATCACCGCGGGGATCGACGACTTCGACCTCGAGACGGAGCAGTACTGGGTGTTCACGGACGACTACAACGACGTCCTGGCCACCACCACCACCGCAGTGCGGGAGTGGGCCCCCTGGCGCCGCCCGGTCACCTGCCCCGCGGTGTGGACCAGGCGGTGGGGGGCCGGCCGGGTCTTCGTCGCCACCCCGGGCCACCGGGTCGAGGTGCTCGAGCAGCCGCAGGTGCGCACGATCGTCGAGAGGGGCCTGCTGTGGGCGGCGCGCTGAAGGTCGGGATCGTCGGGGCGGGCAAGATCAGCGGGCAGTACAGCGCCGCGCTGGCCCGCCTGCCGCAGGTGGAGGTCACCGCCGTCGCCGACCTCGACGCGGCCCGCGCCGCGGCCCTGGCCAGCCAGCACCCCGGGGCCAGGGCCGTGCCGCTGGCGCAGCTGCTCGGGGCCGACGACGTCGAGCTGGTGCTGAACCTGACCATCCCGGCCGCGCACGCCGACGTGGCCCTCGCGGCGCTGGAGGCCGGCAAGGACGTCTACGGCGAGAAGCCGCTGGCCGCCACCACGGCTCAGGGCCGCGCCGTGGTCGACGCCGCCGCCGCCGCGGGCCGCCGGCTCGGGTGCGCGCCCGACACGGTGCTGGGCACCGGCCTGCAGACGGCCCGGGCGGTCGTGGACTCCGGCGCCATCGGGCGCCCGCTCGCCGCGACGGCGTTCATGACCACCCCCGGGCACGAGCGCTGGCACCCCGACCCGGAGTTCTACTACCGCCCGGGGGGCGGACCGCTGCTCGACATGGGCCCCTACCACCTCAGCGCCCTGGTGCACCTGCTCGGGCCGGTGCGACGGGTCGTGGGTGCCGCCTCGCGGCCCCGCGCCACCCGGACCATCGGCGACGGGCCGCGCGCCGGCACGGAGTTCGCCGTGGAGGTCGACACCCACGTCAGCGCCGTCCTCGAGCACCACGGCGGTGCCCTGACGACGATGGTCATGAGCTTCGACGTCGAGGCCGCCCACCTGCCCAGCATCGAGGTGCACGGCGAGGCGGGCTCCTTGTCGGTGCCGGACCCGAACTGCTTCGACGGGGCCGTGGAGCTGTTCACCCGCGAGGTGCCGCGGTGGGTGGCCCAGCCGGTGCGGGCCGGCTACCTCGGGGCGGGCCGGGGCTACGGGGTCGCCGACCTCGCGGCCGCCCGTGCCGCGGGCCGGCCCCACCGGGCCAGCGCCGACCTGGCCCTGCACGTCCTCGACGTCATGGAGGCGGTCGCCGCCTCCGCCGCCTCCGGCGCGGCGGTGGTGCTGAGCACGACGTGCGAGCGGCCCGCGCCCGTGCCCGGCTCCCTCGACCTGGCGACCGGCGCCGACCCGACCACGACCACGACGGCCGGCCAGCGCGCCGGCGCCGCCTGAGACGCCGGAGGCACCGTGACCCTCGAGCTGCAGCCCCTGCACGCCCTGGACCGGGTGGAGGAGCTGGTCGCCGCGATGACCCTGGAGGAGGAGCTCGCCCAGCTCGTGGGGCTGTGGGAGTCGCGAAGCAGCGCCGGCTGGTGGCGAGCACCCGCCTGGGCATCCCCGCGCTGGTGCACGAGGCGTGCCTGACCGCCGGCTCGTCGGCGTCACCGTCACCCCGGCCTGAGCCTCCCGGATCCGGAGCGGCTGGCCCGCGGGCAGCTCAGCCCCGCAGGGTGGAGGCGTGCGGGTCCCAGTCCTCGGGCAGCGCCGGCGGCACCTCCAGCGAGCTCCCGACGTCGACCGGGGTGCCCCGCTCACCGGCCTCGAGCGTGGCGGCCATCGCGTCGAGCACGTGAGCGGCGAGCGCGCCGGGGGCGCGCTCCGGCCGACCGGCCCGGAGCGCCCGCGCCAGCTCCAGCACCCCGGTGCCCCGGGTGGTGGTGGCCCCCGCCGCTGGCACCGTCGTCGCCGCGCCGCCCCGCGGGTGCACCTCGACGTCGCCGTCGAAGCGGTTGGGGTCGGGCACGACGAGGACGCCGTCGACCCCGGTGACCTCGAACTGCCGGCGGACCAGGGCCGAGTCGGTGCTGAACACGCTCTGGGCGCTGCGGCCCCCGGCGAAGGTGTAGAGCGCCCCGACGTGCGTGGGCACGGCCACCGGGAAGCGCTGGCCCGCCCGCGGCCCGGAGCCGACGGTGCGCTCGGCCCGCGAGCGCGAGGTCGCGGCGCTGACCCGGGTGACCGGGCCGAGCAGGTGCACGAGGGCCGTCAGGTAGTACGGGCCGAGGTCGAACAGGGGCCCGGCGCCGGGCTGGTAGAGGAAGGCGGGGTCGGGGTGCCACGACTCCGGACCCGGGCCCTGCAGCAGGGTCAGCGCGGTCAGCGGCTCCCCGACCGCACCGGTCTCGAGCAGGCGGCGGGCGGTCTGCAGGCCGGCGCCGAGGACGGTGTCGGGGGCGACGGCGAGGCGCCGACCCGCCGCCGTCGCCGCGTCGAGCAGGGTGCGGGCCCCCTCGCGGTCCAGGGCGACCGGCTTCTCCGACCACACGTGCTTGCCGGCGGCCAGCGCCTCGAGGCCCACCTCCACGTGGGCCGCGGGGACCGTGAGGTTCACGACCACCTCGACGGCGTCGTCCGCCAGCAGGTCGGCGGCGGAGCCGCTGCGCGGCACGTCGAACGCGCGGGCCTGCGCATCGGCGCGCGCGGGGTCGAGGTCGGCCACCCAGCGCACGTCGAGGTCGGGGAAGCGGGTGAGGTTGCCCAGGTACTGGGTGCTGATGGTGCCGGCGCCGATGACGCCCACCCCCACGCGCCCTCCGCCCACCCCCGCGGGGCTCCCGCCCGCGCCGGCGGGGCCGCTCACGCCAGCCCCTGCGCGCGCAGCCAGGTGAGGCTGTCGGCGACGGCGGCGAACCGGTCGCCGCGGCAGTCGTCGAGCTCGACCACCCGCAGCGCGTGGGGTGCCGCCTCGACGACCTCGCGCAGCGGCTGCCCGCCGGAGCCCAGGGCCACCTGGTCGAGCACCTCGGGGGTGCCCGGCCCGTCCTTCAGGTGCAGGGCCACCACCCTCGTCCCGAGCCGGCGCAGCAGCGCCACGGGGTCCTGACCGCCGACCGCGGCCCAGTAGGCGTCGACCTCGAGCACCACGGCCTCGTCCAGGTGGTCCGCGAGCACCTCGAGCGCGGTCCGGCCGTCGAGCACGACCTCCACCTCCTGGGCGTGGTTGTGGTAGCCGACGCGGACCCCGTGGCGAGCGGCCACTGCCGCCGCCGCGTTGAGGTCGTCGGCGATCGAGGCGATGCTGCCCGCGGTGTGCCAGCGGTCGGTCGCGACCCGGGGGTCGATCACCGTGCCCGTGCCGAGCGCGGTCGCGGCGGCGAAGACGGCGTCGAGATCCTCGCCGACCACCCGGGCGTGCGCGGTGGGCGCGCTCAGGCCCGCCTCGGCCAGGGCGGGGGCCAGCGCCGCGGCGCGGGCGGTGAGGTCGAACGGCTCGACCTGGGTCAGGCCCAGGTCGGCCAGCCGCCGGAGGGTGCCCGGCACGTCGTGCGCGAGGGCCTCGCGCACCGTGTACAGCTGGACCGAGATCGGCGACGTTGCCATGGCGCTCCTGCGTCGAGGGGACGGCGACCGGCCCCATGCTCCCACCACGCCGGCGGGCCGCGCCTCGGCCAGCAGCGCAGCCTCCGCTGGAGCCGGGGTGGGACGGGGCGACGTCCTCGGGTGCCCCGACGACGGCGCAGCGGCCCCGGTCCTCGATCCAGGACTCGGGTCTGACCACCGTGCCCGGCGTTCACGCCCCGCCGCGAGGGTCGTCCAGCACGTCCCGCCAGGAGTGCTGTGGGGCGTAGCCGAGCAGGTCGCGAGCCTTGTCGATGCTGTAGAAGGTCTCGTCGCGGCCCATCTCGCGACGCACCTCGACACCGTCGTAGAAGGTGTCGATGATCTCCTGAGTGGTCGCAGCGACCGACATGTCGGCGTTGGCGACGTTGAAGATCTCGAAGCCGAGGCCCGCGGTCTGCACCGCGCGCAGGGTCAGCTGGCCCAGGTCGCGGGTGTCGATGTAGGCGAAGAGGTTGCGCCGTCGCAGGGACGGGTCCGCCAGGAAGGCGGGGAACTTCTCGGCGTACTCGTCGGGCTCGACGACGTTGTTGATCCGCAGGCCGTAGATGTCCGCGCCGGTGCGAGCGTGGAAGGAGCGAGCGACCACCTCTCCCGCCACCTTGGACATGGCGTAGGAGTCCTGCGGCACGACGGGGTGGTCCTCGTCGACGGGCACGTACAGCGGCTTGCGCTCACCCCGGGCGAAGCAGACGCCGTAGGTCGTCTCGGAGGAGGCGAAGACCACCTTGCGGATCCCGAGCCGGGTCGCGGCCTCCAGGACGTTGTAGTGCGCCAGGATGTTGGTCGCGAAGGTCGTGGCATCCGGAACGGCCAGGATCCGGGGGATCGCGGCGAAGTGGACGACAGCGTCGTACGCCGAGCCGGTGGTCGCACCGGGCTCGGGGTCGTCCAGGTCAGCCATCGTGGGCATGCCCGCCATCGCCGAGTACACCTGGCCCGCGTCGGTCAGGTCGACCTGCAGGTCGGTGACCTCGGGATGACCCAGGGGGGTCAGGTCGGCGTTGGTGACCTGGTGGCCCTGGGAGGCCAGGTACGGCGCGACGTGGTGACCGGCCTTGCCGCTGCCGCCGGTGAAGAAGATGCGCATGCACCCAGCCAACCATCGTGCTCCGGCCGGCGTGCCGCTGGAATCCTCTGACGGCGCCGCGCCGCTGGGGATCGGCTCGCGAGACGCCGCCGGTCACCGGGCGTGCCGGCTCGGCGAGCGCGGCCACCACGCGGGTAGCCGGCGTCGCGCCGGGCAACCACAGCAGCGCTGCTGCGGGCACCGCGGGCAGGTGTCGCCAGGCCGGGAGGAACTCCTCGGCGGCCACGTCGCGGGTTAGCTGTTCGTCGGTCCGTCGTCGCGCG
>CADCUY010000588.1 GCA_902806005.1 uncultured Quadrisphaera sp.
GCCGGCGCGCCGGGCGCGGGGCCCGTGCAGGTGCTGCTGCAGCTGCGCTCGGACTGGACCCACCACGGCGGCACCTGGGCCCTGCCGGGTGGCGCCGCCGACTCCCACGAGCCCGCGGCGACCGCGGCGCTGCGCGAGGCCCACGAGGAGACGGGCGTGGCGCCGGAGCAGGTGGCCCTGCTCGGCGAGGTCGTCGGCACCGACCACGGCGACTGGCGCTACACCGTGGTCTTCGCCGTGCCCGCGGCCCCGCTGCGCCCGCGGGCGGCGAACACCGAGAGCGAGCAGGTGCGCTGGGTCGCCCTGGCCGAGGTGCCGGCCCTGCCGCTGCACCCGGGGTTCGCCGAGAGCTGGCCCGTGGTCAGCGCGGCGCTGACCACGGCCCTGGGCGCCGGCCGCCCCCGGTCCTAGACCGCCGCACCAGGACCGCTCAGGGCCGCGGCTCCCCCGCGCCGGCGCGCGCGTCCTGGAGCCCGCGCGGCACCGGGGCCGGTGCTGGTGCCGGGGCCGGCGACCGGTCCGCACGGGGGACGGGGGCGGCCGCGAGCTCGCGCGCCGCGGCGCCCACCGCCCCGGTCTCGAGCAGGAAGGCGTCGTGCCCGTACGGGGAGGGCACCAGGTCGACCCCCGCGGCGCCCGGCAGGTGCGCGGCCAGCTCGTCGGACAGCTCCGGGGGGAAGAGCCGGTCGGAGTCGACGGCGACCACGCGCGCCGCCGCGGTGACCGCGCCCAGCGCCCGGGCCACGCCCCCGCGCCCGCGCCCGACGTCGTGGCTGCGCATCGAGCCCGACAGGGCCACGTAGGAGCCGGCGTCGAACCGGCGCACCAGCTTGGCGGCGGCGTGGTCGAGGTAGGACTCGACGGCGAACCGCCCGCCGCCGAGCGGCTCCTCCCCCGGCTGCGGCTGGTGGCCGAACCGCAGCTCCAGCTCCAGGGCGGTGCGGTAGGTCAGGTGCGCGATCCGCCGGGCCAGCCCGAGCCCGCCGTGGGGGCCCTCGCCGGGCCCGGCGCCGTGGTAGTCGCCGCCGCGCCAGCCGGCGTCGCCCCGCACGGCCGCGGACTCCGCGGACCACCAGGCGATCTGGTCGGCGGTGGCCCGGGCGCCGGTGGCCACCGCGAGCAGCCGCTGCACCCGGGCGGGGTGGGTGGCCGCCCACTCGACCGCGCGCATGCCGCCCATCGAGCCGCCGACCACCAGGTGCCACGCGCCGACGCCCAGGTGGTCGGCGAGCAGCGCCTCGGCGGCGACCTGGTCGCGCACGGTGACCAGCGGGAAGCGGGAGCCCCACGGGGCGCCGTCCGGCGCCCGGGACGACGGGCCGGTGCTCCCCTGGCAGCCGCCGAGCACGTTGGGCGCGACGACGTGGAACCGGTCGGTGTCGAGCGGGGCGCCGGGGCCCACCAGGGAGGGCCACCAGCCCGGCGTCGGGTGACCGGGCCCCGCGTCGCCGACGACGTGGCTGTCGCCGGTCAGGGCGTGCAGCACCAGCACGCAGCCCTCCGCGTCCCGCGGCGGCGGGCCCCAGGTCTCGTAGGCCATCCGCAGCCCGGGCAGGACGGCGCCGCTCTCCAGCGCGAGGGCCCCGAGGTCGGCGGAGCGCCGCCGGCCCACGGGGTCGCCCTCGCGCCACCCGCCGGAGGCCGGCGGGCGGTCGGGGGCCACGGGCTCAGGCCCCGGGCGCGCTGGCGGTGTCGTCGGCGCCCTTGGCGGCCCGGAAGCCGGCCTCGAGGTCGGCGAGCACGTCGTCGAGGTGCTCCAGGCCCACCGACAGGCGCACCAGGCCCGGGGTGACGCCGGCGGCGGCCTGCTCCTCGGTGCTCAGCTGGCTGTGGGTGGTGGACGCCGGGTGGATCACCAGGCTGCGCACGTCGCCGATGTTGGCGACGTGGCTGTGCAGGCTCAGTCCCTCGACGAACCGGCGCCCCGCCTCGACGCCGCCGACGATCTCGAAGGCGAGCACCCCGCCCGCGCCGCGCGGGGCGTACTTGCGGCCCCGCTCGTACCAGGGGCTGGACGGCAGGCCCGCGTAGGCCACCGACGCGACCTCGTCGCGCCCCTCCAGCCAGGTGGCGACGGCCGTGGCGTTGGCCACGTGCCGCTCCATCCGCAGGCTCAGGGTCTCCAGGCCCTGGGCGATGAGGAAGGCGTTGAACGGGGCGAGCGCGCTGCCGAGGTCGCGCAGCAGCTGCACCCGGGCCTTGAGGATGAACGAGAGGTTGGCGCCCAGCGGGCTGCCGACGCCCAGGTCGCGGGCGTAGACCAGCCCGTCGTAGCTGTCGTCCGGGGTGTTGAAGGAGGGGAACCGCTCCGGCTGGGCGGCGTAGTCGAACCGCCCGCCGTCGACGATCACGCCGCCGATCGCGGTGCCGTGCCCGCCGAGGTACTTGGTGGCCGAGTGCACGACGACGTCGGCGCCCCACTCCAGCGGCCGCACCAGGTACGGGGTGGCGACCGTGCTGTCGACGATCAGGGGCACCCCCACCTCGTGGGCGACGGCGGCGACGCCCTCGATGTCGAGGACGTCCTGCTTGGGGTTGGAGATGGTCTCGCCGAAGAACGCCTTGGTGTTCGGGCGCACCGCGGCGCGCCAGGAGTCCAGGTCGTCGGGGTCGTCGACGAAGCTGACCTCGATGCCCATCTTGGGCAGGCTGCGGCGGAACAGGTTGTAGGTGCCGCCGTACAGGCTGGGGCTGGAGACCACGTGGTCGCCGGCCTCGGCGACGTTGAGCAGGGCCAGCAGCTCCGCCGACTGCCCGGAGGAGACCGCGAGCGCGCCGACGCCGCCCTCGAGGTCGGCCACGCGCTTCTCGACCACGTCGGTGGTCGGGTTCATGATCCGGGTGTAGATGTTGCCGAACCGCTTCAGCCCGAACAGGTCGGCCGCGTGGGCGGTGTCGTCGAAGACGTAGGACGTGGTCGAGTAGATGGGCAGGGCGCGGGCGCCGGTGGCGTCCGGGGTCTGCCCGGCGTGGATCTGACGCGTCTCGAAGGACCAGCCGTCGCTCATGGGACTCCTCAGGTGGGGCCCCGCAGGGCCGCGCTTGCCAGGCGCCGGTCGGCGCTGGCCCGGTCATCACCCGGAGCACCCCACCGCGCAGGGGGTTGCCGGCCAGCGAGCCGGGGCTTGTCGCTGGCGCTCATGACCTGGGCAGCAGGGTAGGTCATCCCCGGTGGTCCTCGGCAGGGGTCCGACCCGGACGGCGGCGGGTCCTCCTCCCCCGGGTGGCGCTGCGCTCCCGGGGCGGGGCGCCGGCGCGCACCCAGCCCGGGGGCACGCCGTGGTCGGCCAGCTCGAGGACGAGCGCGGCCAGGCTGAGGCCCGGGTCGAGCGCGAGGGCGGCCTCGGCCAGGGCGGTGGCCTCCACGGTGCTGCCTCCCCACCAGCCCCAGTGCGCCAGCACCGCCAGGGGCCGGGCCCGCAGGGCGTCCGGGGCCAGCCGGGCCGCTCGCCGCAGCAGGGCCTGCGCGGCCTCGGCCACCTCGGGCTCCCCGGGGTCGGTGGCCCGGGCGGCGAGG
>CADCUY010000589.1 GCA_902806005.1 uncultured Quadrisphaera sp.
GCCGGAGACCGTCGAGCTCACCACCGCCGCGGGCCGCGGCGCCCTGCACCTGCTCGGCCACCCGGCCCTGGTCGACGAGGGCGGCAGCGCCGGCGTCACCGTGCTCGAGAGCGCCGCGGCCCAGCAGCGTGCGCACCGGGCCGGGGTGGTGCGCCTGCTGCGGCTGGCGCTGCCCACCCCGACCCGCGAGGTGATCGACTCCCTGGACGGCGCGGGGCGCCTGGCGCTGGCCCGGGCGCCCCACGGCAGCGTCGCGGGGCTGGTGGACGACGTCGCGCAGGCGGTGGTCGAGCAGGCGGCGCGGGCCGCCGAGGTCAGCGGCGGGGTGCGCACGGCGGCGGCGTTCGCGGCCGTGCTCGACGCGCTGCGCCCGGCCTTCACCGCCCGGGTGGTCGAGGTCGTGGGCGTGGTGCAGCGGGTGCTGGCCTCGGCCGCGCAGGTGCAGCGCCGCCTCGACGAGGGCGGCGACCTGCGGCTGCTGGCCTCCCTCGGCGACGCCCGGGCCCACCTCGCGTCGCTGGTGCACCCGGGCTTCGTCAGCCGGGCCGGCGTCGCGCGGATGCCCGACCTGCTGCGCTACCTGCAGGCCCTCCTGCGCCGCCTGGAGGTCGTGCGCGCCGACCCCGCGCGCGACCGCGACCGCACCGGGGTGGTGCAGCGCCTCGCCCAGGAGGTGGACGACGCGGTCGCGGCGCTGCCGGCCGACCGGCGCGACGGCGACGACGTCGCCGCGGTGCGGTGGATGCTCGAGGAGCTGCGGGTCAGCCTCTTCGCCCAGTCCGTGGGCACCGCGGGCCCGGTCTCCGAGGTGCGGGTGCGCCGCGCGGTCGCGGCGCTGCGCGGCGCCCCGGCGCGCTGAGCGCCGGCCCTAGACCGCCCCGACCGACGCCAGCAGCAGGGCCCCGGCGACGGTCACCACGACGCCGAGCACGACGGCGACGATCCCCAGCACGAGCCCCGCGGTGGCGCTGCGCGCGACCTGGCGGCGGGCGAGGACGGCGAGCACCACGGCGACGACGCCGAGGAGGCTGCCGATCCAGCCGGTGAACAGGGCGAGGACGACGGCGACGATGCCGACGACGAGGGCGGCGGTGGCCAGCGGGGGCTTCACAGCGGTGGTGGGGGTCTGCGACGCGGACGTGCTCATGGGGTGTCCTCCCGGCGGGTGCGGCTGATCGGTGGTGATCAGTCCGAGAGCCTGGCCGCTCGCGGCGTCCCCGCACCCCTCGGCGCCCGTCCGGCCCAGCCGCGGCCCGCGAGCGGGGGCGATCCGACCCGATCGGCCCAGCGCGGTCGCCCGGCGGCGCAGTCCGGGCCGGCCGCCTCAGTTCAGCGCGCGCGTGCCCTCGGGCAGCACCCCGCCCGCCGCGAGCGCGGTCGCCGCGTCCTGGAGGGCGGTCAGCGCCACGCGCTGGGTGAACGGGCCGGTCGAGACGCGGGTGACGCCGAGCGCCTCCAGCTCGGCCGCGGGCAGCGAGGCGCCCGGCACGGAGATCACGCTGAGCCGGCCGCGGCCGAGGCCGGCGACGAGGGCCTCGACCTCCTCGCGGGCCACGACGCCGGGCACGAAGACCACCGGCGCGCCGGCCTCGAGGAAGGCGCGCCCGCGCTCCAGGGCCCGGGCCAGCGTCTCGGCCCGGTCGGCGCCCGGCGCGGCGAGCACGAACGCGTCGGTGCGGGCGTTGAGGACGAAGTCGACCCCCGCGGCGCGGCCGGCGGCCAGCACCGCCTCGACGGCGGCGACCGCGTCGTCCACCGGGGCGTTCCGGTCCTCGAGGTTGCCGCCGACGACCCCCGCGGCGATCGCCTGGCGCGCGGTCGCGCCGGGGTCGCCGTAGCCGGCCTCCAGGTCCATGCTCACCGGCAGGTCCACGGCGGCGGTGATCCGGGCGACCATGTCGAGGTGGAGCTCCAGCGGGATGTTCTCGCCGTCCTCGTAGCCGAAGGTCGCGGCGATCGCGTGGCTGGCGGTGGCCAGCGCGCGCACGCCGGGGGCACCGGCCACGGCCCGCGCCGAGGCCACGTCCCACACGTTGGCCAGGGCGAGGATGCCCGGGGCGGTGTGCAGGTCGAGCAGGGCGCGGGCGCGGTCGGCGGTGTCGGGCACGGTGATCACGCTACCCCGGTGATCAGCTCCGGCTGAGGCCGCGGCGGGCCAGCAGCGGCTCGATGCTCGGCGGGCGCCCGCGGAAGGCGGCGTAGGCCGCCATGGGGTCGACCGCGCCGCCGCGGCTGAGCAGGGCCTCGGCGAAGGCCCGCCCGTTCTCGCGCCGCATCCCGCCGTGCTCGGCGAACCAGGCCACGGTGTCGGCGTCGAGCACCTCCGACCACAGGTAGGAGTAGTAGCCGGCGCTGTAGCCGCCGGAGAAGACGTGCTGGAAGTAGGTGCTGCGGTACCGGGGCGGCACCGGGCAGCCATGGGTCGCGGCGATGCCGGCGCGCTCCAGGGCGGCCCGCTCGAAGGCCTCGACGTCGTCCGCGGCCACCTCCTCGCCCGGCGCGAGCTGGTGCCAGGCCTGGTCGAGCAGCATCGCGGCCAGGATCTCGGTGGTCGCGAACCCCTGGCCCTCACCCTCGGACGCCCGCAGCCGCTCCCCGACCGCGTCGGGCAGCGGCTCGCCGGTGGCGTGGTGGCGGGCGCAGGAGGCCAGCACCTCCGGGTCGAAGGCCCACACCTCGTTGACCTGCGAGGGGTACTCGACGAAGTCGCGCGGCACGGACGTGCCCGCCAGGCGCGGGTAGCGCACGTCCGAGAGCAGCCCGTGCAGGGCGTGCCCGAACTCGTGGAAGGCGGTCCGCACCTCGTCCAGGGTCAGCAGGGTCGGCTCCCCGGGGGCGGGCTGCGGCACGTTGAGGGTGTTGGTCACCACGGGGCGCTGCGCCGGCTCCCCGGGCAGCCGGCTCTGGGCGACGTACTCGGTCATCCACGCCCCGCCGCGCTTGGACTCCCGCGCGTAGGGGTCGAGCAGGAACAGCCCCAGCGGGGCGCCGGCCTCGTCGCGCACCTCCCAGGCGCGCGCGGTCGGGTGGGGCAGCGGCAGGTCGGTGCGCTCGGTGAAGGCCAGGCCGTACAGGCGGGTGGCGGCGAGGAAGACGCCCCGCTCGTAGACGGCGTCCAGCTCGAAGTGGGCGCGCAGCTGCTCGGGGTCGAGCTCGAGGCGCGCGGCGGCCAGGCGCTGGGCGCAGTGCGCCCAGTCCCACGGCTGCAGCGGCCCGCTCTCGCCGTCCGCCTCCAGCACGGCCAGGAGCTGCTCGGCCTCGGCGCGGGCGTTGGCCACCGCCGCCGGCACCAGCGACGTCAGGGTCTCCATCACGGCCGACACCTCCCCCGCGGTCTGGTCGGCGACGACGTGGTGCGCGTGGCTGGCCGCCCCGAGCAGCCCCGCGCGGCGGGCCCGCAGGGCGGCGATCCGCACCAGCAGCGCCCGCGTGTCGTGCTCGCCGCCGCGCAGGCCGCGCGAGACCGACGCCTCGTGCACCCGCCGGCGCAGGCCGCGGTCGGCCAGCGCGGCGAG
>CADCUY010000590.1 GCA_902806005.1 uncultured Quadrisphaera sp.
TACCCCGACTGCGCCGCCGTCCGCGCCGCGGGCGCCGCACCGATCAGCAGCGGCGACCCCGGCTGGTCGCCGGCCCTGGACCGCGACGGCGACGGGGTCGGCTGCGAGGGCTGAGCCTCAGTCCTCCAGCGGGTCGTGGCCCCAGTTCATCAGCGAGTACCGCCACTTGGTCTCGGTGACGTCGCCGTCGGGGCGCTGCGCGGCGTGGCGGTGCACGTAGCCGACGACCTTGCGCATGTGCGCGTAGTCGTCGTCGGTCAGGTCGCCCTTCTTGGTGTGCAGCAGCTCCACGATGCGCCGCCCCGAGCGGTGCCCCGTGGACTCGCCGTCGCCGCCGGTGTCGCCCACCGACTGCGACTGCTCGGTGTCGAGCCAGCCCTCCAGCTGCTTGGGCGTCATGTTGACCACCGAGCGGAAGTCGTCGTGCACCTGCGCCGGATCCTCGTTCGCCGCCATGCCTCCGATCGTGCGGCGGCCTGGCCGCACCCGCACCCCGAGGGCCGCCGCCCCCGTAGGATCCCCCGGTGGTGATGGCACCGGAGGTCACGCGTCGGCTCTCGCGCGTCGCCCTCGACAGTCCCGCGGCCGTCCTGCTCGTCGACCTCGCGGCCGGGCACGTGACCTACGCCAACCCCCTGGCCGAGCAGCTGGCACCGGGCGCCCGGCTGCCCGTGCCGGTCGAGGAGTGGTCGCGGGCCGCCGGCCTGCGCGACCGCAGCGGCGCCCTGCTCGGCGAGACCGACAGCCCCCTGGTGCGCATCGCGGCCGGCGCCCCGGTGATCGGCGAGGCCGTCTCCGCCGAGCGGGCCAGCCGGGCCACCGCCCGGCGGGAGCCCCTGTGGGTGGTCGGCCTCCCGCTCTCGGACGGGCTGGGCCCGCTGGCCCAGCAGGCCCTGGTGGCCTTCCTGCCGCTGCGCGACGAGGCGGCGGTGCAGGGCGCGCAGGCGGAGGCCCTCGACCTCGCCAGCCGGGCGGTCATCGCCTCCAGCACCGCCTTCACCATCAGCGACGCCACCCTGCCCGACAACCCGCTGGTGTGGGTGAACCCGGCGTTCGAGCAGGCCACCGGCTACTCGGCCGAGACGGTGCTCGGGCGCAACTGCCGCTTCCTCCAGGGCCCCGAGACCGACCCCGCGGCCGTGGCCCGGATCGGCCGGGCCATCCGCGACGGCCAGCCGGCGGAGGAGGTGCTGCTGAACTACCGGGCCGACGGCACCGCCTTCTGGAACGCCCTGGTGATCACGCCGCTGCGGGGCGCGGACGGGGCGGTGCGGCACTTCGTCGGCGTGCAGACCGACGTGACCGCGCGCATCGAGGTCGAGGAGCAGCGGGCCGCGGCGCACGCCAAGGCCGACGCCGCGCTGGCCGCCGAGCGAGCGGCCCGCGCCGACGCGGAGGCGGCCCACGAGCGCGCCGTCGTCGCCCAGCGGCGGCTGGCCCTGCTGGCCGAGGCGAGCAGCATGCTCAGCGCGACGCTGCAGGTGGACGTCGCGGCGCAGCGCCTGTGCGACCTGGCCGTCCCGCTGCTCGCCGACTGGGCGGTGCTGACCCTGGTCGCCGCGGACGGGACCCCGACCGTGCACGCCCGCCACCGCGACGGCCTCGACGAGGTGCTGGACCGGTGGGTCGAGCTGCACCCCGCGCTGCTGCGCCGCGGCACCACGACGTCCCGGGTGCTGAGCACCGGGGAGCCGGCGCTGCTGACCGACCTGAGCCCCGACGTGCTGCGCACCCCCGCCGTCGGGGCGCCCGGCGACGAGCTGGCCGAGATGGTCGGCACCCTGGGCCTGGGGGCGGTGATCGTCGTGCCGCTGGTCGCGCGCCGCCGGGTGATCGGCGTCCTGTCGCTGGTGGCGGGGAGCTCCGGGCGCACCTACGACGAGGAGGACCTGGCGGTCGCGGCCGACCTCGCGCGCCGCGCGGCCCTGGCCCTGGACAACGCCCGCCTGTACGCGGCCGAGCGCAGCACCGCGGTGACCCTGCAGCGCTCCCTGCTGCCCGTGGTGCCGCGGGTGCCGGGCCTGGAGACGGCGGCGGTGTACCTGCCCGGCAACGACCGGGCGGAGGTGGGCGGCGACTGGTACGACGTGCTGCCGCTGCCGGACGGCGCCGTCGGGCTCGTCGTCGGCGACGTGATGGGCCACGACCTGGCGGCCGCGGCGGCCATGGGCCAGCTGCGCTCGGTGCTGCGGGCCTACGCGTGGGAGGGGGCCGGCCCCGCCAGCGCGCTCGACCGCCTGTGCACCGTGGTGCGCGGCCTGGACGTCGCCGACCTGGCCACCTGCGTCTACGCCCGGCTGGAGGGCGCCGGCACCCCGGCCCCGCACCTGAGGTGGAGCAACGCCGGGCACCACCCGCCGCTGCTGCGCACCCCGGACGGCGCGGTGCACGCCCTGGACGGCGGGGCCGGCGTGGTGATCGGCGTCGACCCGCTGCTGGGAGGCGTGGTCGGGCGCCCGGAGGACGACCGCGCGATCGCGCCGGGCAGCGTGCTGCTGCTGTTCACCGACGGGCTGGTCGAGCGGCGCGGGGACGGGATCGACGCCGGGCTGGAGCAGGTGCGGGCCACCCTGGCCGCGCACGACCCCGCCGACGGGCCCGAGGCGCTGACCCGGGCGCTGACCGAGCAGCTGGCCGCGGAGGACCAGGAGGGCGCGCACGACGACGTCTGCCTGCTCGCCGTGCGGGTGCTCTGACCGCCGACCCGGCACCACCGGCTCGGGGCCACCCACCCGCCCCGGCGCGGGGCGGCCGTGGCAGGGTCGCCGCGTGAGCACACTCGACGGAGCCCGCGTCCTCGTCGTCGGTGCGGGCGGGGGCCTCGGCGCCCCGCTCAGCGCGGCCCTGAGCAGCGCCGGGGCGCGCCTGACCCTGGCGGGCCGGAGGGAGGAGCCCCTGCGCGCCCTCGGTCTGGACGGGGCGGCCGTGGTCACCGGCGACCTGTCCGACCCCGCGTCGCCGGCGCGCCTGGTCGACGCCGCGGTCTCGGCCCACGGCGGGCTGGACGGCGTGGTCGTCGTGGCCGGGGTGGTCGCCTTCGGCCCCGCCGACGAGGTGGAGGACGACGTGCTCGTGGAGCTGGTGACCTCCAACTTCCTCGGCCCCGCGCGGCTGCTGCGCGCCGCGGTGCCGCACCTGCGCAGCGCGGCGACCGCGCGCGGGGAGAGCTCGTTCGTCCTGCACGTCAGCGCCGTCGTCGCCGAGCAGCCGCCCACCGGGATGGCGGCCTACGCCGCGTCCAAGGCGGCGCTGACCACCTTCGACGCGGTCGCGGGGCGCGAGCTGCGCCGCAGCGGGGTGCGGCTGGTCGACGCCCGGCCGCCGCACACCGAGACCGGCCTCGCCGACCGCCCGATCGCCGGCGCCGCGCCGAAGCTGCCGGAGGGGCTGCGCCCCGAGGCCGTGGCGGCCCGCCTGGTCGCCGCGCTCGAGGACGACGAGCGCGACCTGCCGAGCAGCGCCTTCACCGCCTGACGCCGCACGGCCCCTGACCCCGCTCGCCGCG
>CADCUY010000591.1 GCA_902806005.1 uncultured Quadrisphaera sp.
CGCCGTTCCAGGGCCTCGGTCCGGCCCTGCCGGGCGCTCCCGGCGACGTCGCAGCCCCCCCGGCCGGCGCGGCCGCACCCGGTGCGCCGGTGCGGCGCACCGGGACCGGTGAGCGCTCCTCGGAGGCCGCTGGCCCCCGTGGGGGCCGCCTCGCGCCGGACGGCCCGGGATCCTCCGGCGCCGCGGCTCCGGCGGCCGGGGAGGCCGCCGGGACCACCGGCGACGGGTGGACCCCACCCGGCTTCCCCAGCACCTTCGAGCTGACCTCCCAGCAGGTGGCGGTCGGGACGCGCGGGTCCGTCGGCCTCATCACCGTGGTGGCCGTGCTGGCCTTCGGCCACGGCGTGCGCCCGCAGCGGCTCGCGGGCGCGGCCGCGACGCTCGCCCGGCGGCTGCGCCGTCCCGGTCCCCGCTGACCGGCGGGGGCCCCGGTCGTCAGCGGTCGGGCAGGGCCTGCGCCAGCAGCTCCACCAGGTGCGCGGGCCGTCGGCCCGCCAGGTCGCCGGCCTGGGTGCGGCAGGAGAAGCCGTCGGCGACCACGGGCACGGCGCCCGGCGCTCCCTCGGCGTCGCGCAGGGCGGGCAGCAGCGCGTGCTCGGCCACCTTCACCGAGACCTCGTAGTGCCCCTGCTCGGCCCCGAAGTTGCCGGCCAGCCCGCAGCACCCCGCGAGCACCTGCGGCTCCAGGCCCGCGCGGCGCAGCAGCGCCTCGTCGGCGTCGAAGCCCATCACGGCGTGCTGGTGGCAGTGCGGCTGCACCACGGCCCGGGCCCCACCCGGCCCGGCACCGAGCTGCGGCGGCTCCCAGTCGGGGCGGTGCTCGGCGATCAGCTCGGCCACGGTGCGCACCCGGCCGTGCAGGGCGTGCGCCCGCGGGTCGTCGGGCAGCAGCCGGGCGGCGTCCTCGCGCAGCAGTGCGGTGCAGCTGGGCTCCAGCCCCACCACGGGCACCGGCCCGGGGTGCCCCGGCGCACCGGCCTGCGCCCGGGCGGTGGCGCCCTCGAGCGCGTCGAGGCTGGCCCGCAGCTGCCGCTTGGCGCCGTCCAGCTGCCCGGTCGAGACCCAGGTGAGGCCGCAGCAGACCCGCTCGGTGGTGACCGTCACGGTGAAGCCGAGGTGCTCGAGCAGCCGCACCGCGGCGCGCCCGACCTGCGGGTCGAAGTGCTCGGTGAAGGAGTCGACCCAGAGCACCACCGGGTCGCCGGTGCCCACCGGTGCGGCACCCGCGAGGTCGGGGCGGCGGGAGAACCAGGCGCGGAAGGTCTGCGGGGCGAAGCGCGGCAGCGGGCGCCGCTGGTCGACCCCGCCCAGCGCCCGGGCGGCGGTGGCGGCTCCGGGCACCGCCAGCAGCGCGTTGACCAGCCGCGGGGCGAGCGCGGCCAGGCGCGACCACCGGGGCAGCCACCCGAGCAGGTAGTGGCTGCGCGGCCGCAGCCGCCCCGCGTAGTGGTGGTCGAGGAACTCGGCCTTGTAGGTGGCCATGTCGACCCCCGCGGGGCAGTCGACGGCGCAGCCCTTGCACGACAGGCACAGGTCGAGCGACTCGCGCACCTCCTCCGAGCGCCACCCGTCGGCCACCAGGGCCCCGTTGGCCATCTCCTGCAGCAGGCGCGCCCGGGCCCGGGTGGAGTCCTTCTCGTCACCGGTCGCCAGGTACGAGGGGCACATCACGCCGCCCGACGCGGCGTTGTCGGCGCGGCACTTGCCCACCCCCACGCACCGGTGCGCGGCCCGGGTGAGGTCGTCGGCGTCGTCGGGGTAGGCGAACTGCAGCGGTAGAGCGGGGCCCGACGGGCGGCGGCGGCCGATGGTCACCGCGGTGCGGGCCCGCGGCACCCGCAGGTCGGCGTCCAGCGGTCGGGGCCGCACGATGACGCCGGGGTTCAGCACGTCGGCGGGGTCGAACACGGCCTTCACCTGCTCGAAGGCGGCGATCGCCTCCGGCGGGTACATCAGCGGCAGCAGCTCGCCGCGGGCCCGGCCGTCGCCGTGCTCCCCGGAGAGCGACCCGCCGTGGCTCGCCACCAGGGTCGCCGCGTCGACCAGGAACGCCCGCGCCCGCGCCGCGCCGCCCGGCGCGTCCAGCGGCAGGTCGAGGCGCACGTGGATGCAGCCGTCGCCGAAGTGCCCGTAGGCCAGGCCGTCGACGCCGTGGGAGGCGGTCAGCGCCTCGAAGTCGCGCAGGTAGGCGCCCAGCCGTGCCGGGGGCACCGCGGCGTCCTCCCACCCCGGCCACGCCGGGGCCCCGCTGGGGGAGCGGCCCGCGAAGCCGGCGCCGTCCTCGCGGATGCGCCACAGCGCCCTCGCCTGCGCCGGGTCGGGCACCAGCACGGCGTCGAGCGCGCCGTCGCCCAGGGCGTCGTCGACCATCGCCCGCGCCTTCGCGGTGGCCTCGGCCCGGTCGGCGCCGCCGACCTCGACGAACAGCCAGCCCTCGCCGCGGGGCAGGCCCGCGACGGCCCGGCCCTTGGCCCGGACGACGTCGACCAGGCGCCGGTCGATGCCCTCGACGGCCAGCGGCAGGTGCTCCAGCAGCCGCGGGGTGCCGTCGGCGGCGGCGGCCATGTCGGCGTAGCCGAGCACCACGAAGACGGCTGCGGGCGACTCGCGCACCAGGCGCACCCGGGCGGCCAGGGTGGTGGCCAGGGTGCCCTCGGAGCCGACCAGCAGACGGGCCAGCCTCGTGCCCTCCAGCCCCCGGGAGCCGTCGGCCAGGCGGGCGGCCGCGGTGCTGTGCTCGGGCAGCAGGTGCTCGAGCGCGTAGCCGGAGACCTGGCGGCCGAAGGTGGCGAACCGGGTGCGCACCAGCTCCAGGTGCGCGGCGGCGACGCCCTGGAGGCCCGTCACCAGGTCGGCGGGCGCCTGCTCGGTGCTCCACCGGCGCCCGTGCCCGTCGAGCACCTCGAGACCGACGACGTTGTGGCTGGTGCGCCCGTAGGCCAGCGCGTGGGAGCCGCAGGCGTTGTTGCCGATCATCCCGCCGAGGGTGCACCGGGAGTGGGTGGAGGGGTCGGGCCCGAAGCGCCAGCCGTGCGGGTGCGCCGCCCGCTGCAGGTCGTCGAGCACCACCCCGGGCTGCACCAGCGCGGTGCCGCGCTCGACGTCGAGGTCGAGGATCGCGCCCATGTGCCGGCTGTGGTCGAGGACCACGCCGGGGCCGATGGCGTTGCCGGCGACCGACGTGCCCCCGCCGCGGCTGGTCAGCGGCACCCCGAGCTCGCGGCAGACCGCCGCGGCCGCCTCGACGTCGTCGGCGTCGCGCGGGAAGACCACCACCTGCGGGACCACCCGGTAGTTCGAGGCGTCGGTGGTGTACTCCGCGCGCCGCCGGGTGCTGGCGTCGACCTGCGCGGCCCCTCCCGGGCCCAGCGCGGCGGCCTGACGGTGGCACTGGTCGAGCACGAGCTGGTCGGCGGCGAGTGCTCGTACTGGGCCTGCATGCCGAGCAAGGCGCTGCTGCGCCCGGTGGAGATCGTGGCCCAGGCCCGCCGGCTGCCCGGGG
>CADCUY010000592.1 GCA_902806005.1 uncultured Quadrisphaera sp.
CGCCGAAGCCGGAGTCGAAGATGCCGATCGGAGCCTCGGGCCCCGGCGCGCCGCTCACGGCCGCGTCCCCCGGCCCGTCACCGGCGCGGCGCGCTGGTCAGCGCCTGCACGAGGCTCTCCTGGAGCCAGGTGAGGAAGTCGTAGACCGAGGCCAGCCACGCCAGCGGGTCGTCGGCGGGCAGCAGCGCGGCCCGCACGGCCACCCGCTCCGCGTCCTCGTCGGTGCGCACGCCCAGGCGCTCGGCGAGCACCAGCCGGACGTCGTTCAGCGCGGTCAGCCACGCGGTGGCCTCCTGCTCGGTCAGCACCAGGTCGGCCGACCCGGCGGTGCGCTCCAGGGTGGCGACGGCCGTGGTCAGCGCGTCGTGCTTGCGGTGGCGCAGGCCCCGCTCGGTGAGCCGGCGGAACTCCGCGGCCGCCTCGTCGTCGTCGCGGCTCGCGTCGGGCAGCAGCCGGGCCAGCGCCGGGTCGTCCGGCAGCACCGCGCCCTCGGTGATGCCCACCAGCTCCTCGAGGGGGTCGGCGGCCACCGGCCGGGCCTGGTCGAGCATGCCCGCGACGTCGGTCATCAGCCGGTGCAGCACCTCGCGCTCGTCGTCGTCGAGGCGGGCGGCCAGCCCGGCGCGGCCGCGGGTGAAGCTGCGCGCCACGCTCAGTCGTCCTTGCGGAAGGTGGCCCAGAGCCCGTAGCCGTGCATGGCCTCGGTGTCGCGCTCCATCTCCTCGCGGGTGCCCGTCGAGACCACGGCCCTGCCCTTCTCGTGGACGTCGCGCATGAGCCGCTCGGCGCGCTCCGCGGGGTAGCCGAAGTGGCTGCGGAAGACGTAGGCGACGTAGGACATGAGGTTCACCGGGTCGTTCCAGACGATCGTGACCCACGGGACGTCGGTCGCCTCCAGCTGGTCGGGCTCGCGGGTGAGCTCCCGCTCCTCCACCGGCGCCACCGACGCCGTGGCGAGCGACCGCGCTGCCCCGCCCCTCACGGCGCACCACCCTACGGGGGACGTCGCCGCCCGGCCCTACGGTGGCCCGGTGCCGGACACCCCGCCGCCGTCGACAGCACCTCCCGCGACGGCTCCGCTCTCCACAGCGCTCCTCACCGACCGCTACGAGCTCACCATGCTCGCCGCCGCCCTGCGCAGCGGCGCCGCGAGCCGCCCCGCCGTCTTCGAGGTCTTCGCCCGCCGCCTCCCCGAGGGCCGCCGCTACGGGGTGGTCGCCGGCACGGGGCGGCTGCTCGACGCCATCGCCGCGTTCCGCTTCGACGACGGGGTGCTGGAGCACCTGGCCGCCGAGCGCGTGGTCGACGACGCGGCCCTGGAGCACCTGGCCGGCTACGCCTTCACCGGCGACGTCGACGGCTACGCCGAGGGCGAGCTGTACTTCCCCGGCTCCCCCGTGCTCACCGTGAGCGGCACCTTCGCCGACGCCGTGGTGCTCGAGACCCTGGCCCTGTCGGTGCTCAACCACGACAGCGCCGTCGCCTCCGCCGCCGCGCGCATGGTCAGCGCCGCGAACGGCCGCCCCCTGGTGGAGATGGGCAGCCGGCGCACCCACGAGCTGGCCGCCGTCGCCGCCGCCCGCGCCGCCCACCTCGCCGGCTTCGCCGCGACGTCGAACCTCGAGGCCGGCCGCCGCTACGGGGTGCCCACCTCCGGCACCAGCGCCCACTCCTTCACCCTCGCCCACGAGTCCGAGGCCGCGGCCTTCCGCGCCCAGGTCGAGGCGCTCGGGGTGGGGACGACGCTGCTGGTCGACACCTACGACATCGCCGAGGGCATCCGGACGGCGGTCGAGGTGGCCGGCCCGCAGCTCGGCGCGGTGCGGATCGACTCCGGCGACCTCGCGGTGCTCGCCCACCAGACCCGCCAGCAGCTCGACGCGCTCGGGGCCACTAGCACCCGGGTGGTGCTCTCGGGCGACCTCGACGAGCACGCGCTCGCCGCGCTCGCCGCCGCGCCGGTGGACTCCTACGGCGTCGGCACCTCGGTGGTGCTCGGCTCGGGGGCGCCGACGGCGGGCATGGTGTTCAAGCTGGTCGAGGCCGACGGGCGCCCGGTGGCCAAGCGCTCGGAGTCGAAGGTGAGCCTGGGCGGGCGCAAGACCGCGGTCCGGCGCCACCGCAGCAGCGGCACGGCCACCGAGGAGGTCGTCAGCGCCGCCGGGGCCCCCGAGCCCCAGCCGGGCGACCGCGCCCTGCAGGTGCCCCTGCTGCGCGGGGGCCGCCCGGTGGAGGGGCTGCCCAGCCTCCAGGACTCGCGCGAGCACCTGCGCGCGGCCCTGGTCACCCTGCCCTGGCAGGGCCTGGCCCTCTCGCGCGGGGAGCCGGCGATCCCCACCACGCACCTGGCGCGCGACTAGCGGAGCTGCCTCGGGACGGCGGCGCCGGACGCCGCCGGCCCCCCGTCGGCGAGCTGCCCGGGAGCACCCGCCACCCGGCCCTTGCCCGCGGCCTTGGCCCGGTACATCGCGGCGTCGGCGCGGCGCAGCAGCGACTCCCCGGTCTCCGGCGCGCCCAGGTCGACCGCGGAGCTGGCGGTGGCCACCCCGATGCTCATCGTCGCGCGCACCGGGGTGCCGTCGAGCTCGCACGGCCGGGCCACGGCGGCGAGCAGCCGCCCGGCCACCTCGAGGGGGTCGGGCGAGTCCTCCAGCAGCACCGCGAACTCGTCGCCGCCGAGCCGGGCGACGGTGTCGGCCGGGCGCAGGCACGAGCGCAGGCGGTCGGCCACCAGGCGCAGCAGGGCGTCGCCCGCGGCGTGCCCGAGGCCGTCGTTGACGGCCTTGAAGTCGTCGAGGTCGCAGAACATCACCGTCACCGCGCTGCCGGCCCGCGGGCGCAGCGCCAGGGCGTGCTGGAGCCGGTCGGCGAACAGGGCCCGGTCGGCGAGCCCGGTCAGCGGGTCGTGCAGGGCCTGGTGGCGCAGCTGGCGCTGCACGGCGGCCAGCTGCTCGACCAGGCGGCGGTTCTCGTCCAGGGCCAGGAACTGGCGGGCGAGCACCAGCCCGACCAGGACCACGCCGATCCCGAGCTCCACCGGCTCGACGCGGCCGGTGGCGAGGAGCCGGGCGGTGACGGTGGCCTCGGCGGCCACCATGGGCAGGTACGGCAGCAGCGCGCGCAGCCGCCAGGCCCCGCGGCTGCCCACCGGCTCCTCGCCGGGCTCCGCCCGCCGCCGCCCGGAGACCCCGTGCGCGGTGCTGCTCCCGCTCGCGGCCACCGCGATGAGCAGGAAGCCGATCACCCAGCCCGCCCCGATCAGCTCGATCCCGGGGTAGCCGCCGGTGGTGAGGTAGACGTACGCGCTGTCGGAGACCGCGAGCCCGCCGAGCCCGGCCGCCACGAGCACCAGCACGGAGCGCTGCCCGCGGCGCGAGCGCGCCAGGGTGAGCAGCACGACCGTCGCGAGCACCACGTCGCCCAGCGGGTAGGCCAGGGCGAGGACGACGGCGAGACGGTCGTCGGCACCGGCGTCGGCACCGGCGCCCGCGGCGTGG
>CADCUY010000593.1 GCA_902806005.1 uncultured Quadrisphaera sp.
CGGGCAGAGCGCTCCCGCCGGCAGCGGCGGCCTCGGCGGCGGTCAGCCCCGGGGTCGCCGTGGGTGAGGGCGCCAGGTCGCGGTCGGAGAGGGCCACGACCACCGCCCGGAACCGCTCCTTCACCGCCTCGTCCCACCGCCCGAGCGCGGCGGCCTCGTCAGCGGCGGTGCGGTGGTCCGCGGCCGTGCGCGCCGCGCCCTGGAGCAGGGCCCCGGTGCGGTGCTGGCGCAGCGCGGGGCGGCCGACCGCGCGCAGGGCCAGGGCCACCAGCGCGAGCACCGCGAGCAGCACGACGACCACCGCCGCGGTACGCACGGGGGAGGGCCCCACGGGCGCCGACAGCCCCGAGAGCCACTCGAGGACCGCGGCGTAGGCCTGCTCGAGCAGCCCCGGGCGGGCCTCGGCGTACTCGGGGCCCGCGAGCTCCGCGCGGGCGAGCTCCCGGGCCCGCTCGGCCCCGACCTCCACCGGCGCCGGGCCGGTGCCGCTCACCCCGCGGTCACCGGCGTCCGGCTCGGGTCGAGCCCCTCGAGCCGCATCCGGGCGTCCAGGTACTGCAGCACGGCCACCGCCGCCGCCAGCGGGTAGGTGACCGTCGAGGCCAGCGCCTGGCCGACGGCCAGGGGTCCCAGCGACGACAGCAGCAGCAGGGTGGCGTCGTCGGGGTCGACCGCCAGCGGCAGGAGGCTCCCGGCGAGCTGGAACGGCGCCGACACGACGCCGGCGATGAGCCCGACGGCGAGCAGGGCCAGCAGGTGGGTGCCCAGCACCGGCCACAGGCGCGCGCTGGTCAGCCGCCACCCGCGCCGCAACGCCTCGCCGACGCCCACGCGCTCGACGACCAGCGCCGGCGCGGCCATGAACAGCCGCGTGCTGACCCAGATCCCGGCGGCCAGCGCGCCGAGGCCCCCGGCCAGCAGGAGGACGACGCCCGCGCCGACCAGCCCGTCGGAGTCCTGGAGCACGCCCACGGCCAGCAGCACCCCTCCTGGGGCCAGGCAGGCGACCACGGCGAGGGCCGTGAGCGCCACGGTCACCAGCGACAGGGCCACCAGGGCGAGCAGCCGGGGACGCACCCGCAGCCACAGCTGGCCCGCGGTGGGCCGCCGCCCGAGCACGGCGTCGGCCACGGCGAGGCTGAGCGCGCCGGAGAGCACGGCGCCGGCCACGACCGAGACCAGCAGTCCCGGCACCGTGCTTGCGAACACCGCGGCGAACTCACCGGCCGTCGGTGCCGCGCTGGTCGACAGCTCCTCGAGCGAGGTGTCCAGCCCCAGGCCGGCCGGCAGCAGCTGCACCAGGGCGAGGACCACGGCCACGACCGCGGAGGCGCCGAGCATGGTGCGCGGGTTGGTCCGCACCGCCCGGAAGGCGCCGTCGTAGATCTCACCCAGGCGCAGCGGGCGCAGGGGCACGATGCCGCGGCCCCGCCCGTCGGCGTCCGCGGGCGCCGGGGGAGGCCCCTGTCGCGGCAGCGGCCCAGCGCCCGCACCGGCTCCAGGGGGTGTGGCCGGGGGGCCCTGCGGGGGCACCCAGCCTGCTGGCTCGGTCATGGCGGCTCGCGCTCCACGTCGTCGTCGGCGCCCGGGGGCACGGCGGGGCGATCGTGGCACAGCCGGGGCCGGGTGCGGTGCCCGACGGGCCCAGGAATGATCTGCGCGTCCCGAGCGCTCGACCGTTCCAGGCGGCGACGACCGGCGCTCGACGTGCCGGTCCACCGGTCATCGGTCGTCGAGTGCTGGCGCCTCGTGCCGCCCGGCACCTGCGACGGAGGACCAGTTGACCAGCACTTCGACGTCCCGATCGACGTCCGTCCCACCACCCGCCTCCGCGTCGGCCCCGCCGCCCGAGGCGCCTGCACCGCCTGCACCGCCCGCCCCCGGCGCGAGCACCGGGACCGGCCTGCTCGTCGGCGTCCTCGTCGTCGCGGCGTTCGTGATGATCCTCAACGAGACGATCGTGTCCGTCGCCCTGCCGGTGCTCGCGGGCGAGCTGGGGGTCGCCGCCAGCACCGTGCAGTGGCTGACCAGCGGGTTCCTGCTGACCATGGCCGTCGTCATCCCCACCACGGGCTACCTGCTGCAGCGGTTCACCGCCCGGCAGATGTTCACCGCCGCCCTGGTCTCCTTCAGCGCGGGCACCCTCGTGGCCGCGCTGGCCCCCGGCTTCGCGGTGCTGCTCACCGGGCGGGTGCTGCAGGCCGTGGGGACGGCGGTGATCATCCCGCTGCTCATCACGACGATCCTGCGCGTCGTGCCCGTGGAGCGGCGCGGCAGCACGATGGGCACCGTCTCCATCGTCATCGCCGTGGCGCCCGCCCTCGGCCCCACCGTCGGCGGCCTCGTGCTCGCCACCCTGGGCTGGCGGGCCATGTTCTGGCTGGTGCTGCCCCTGGCCCTGGCCGTGCTCGCCCTGGGCGTCACGCGCCTGCGCGTCCCCGCCGGCGAGCGGCCCGGCCGCCTGGACGTGCCGTCGGTGCTGCTCTCCGCGGTCGGCTTCGGCGGTCTGGTGTACGGGTTCTCCGCGTTCGGCGAGGCGGGCGGCGCCGGAGGCGTGCCGCCGTGGCTGCCGCTGCTGGTGGGGGTGGCCGCCCTGGTCGTCTTCGTCCGCCGCCAGCTCTCCCTGGCCCGCGACGGGAGGGCGCTGCTCGACCTCGGCCCCCTGCGCTACCGCACCTTCGTCGTCTCCTCCACGGTGATCGTCCTGACCTTCGCCGCGCTGCTGGGGATCGCCGCCGTGCTCCTGCCCCTGTACCTGCAGGCCGTGCTCGGCTACGACGCCTTCACCACCGGCCTCGCCGTGCTGCCGGGGGGCCTGCTGCTCGGCCTGCTCGGGCGCCCCGTCGGGCGGCTGTACGACCGCCACGGCGCCCGACCCCTGGTGGTGCCCGGGGCGGCGGTGCTCGCGGTGGCCCTGTGGGGCCTGGCCGCGCTGCCCGTCGGGGTGCCCCTGGGCGTCGTCATCGGGGTGCACGTGCTCTTCATGGGCGCTTTCGGGTTCCTCATGACCCCGCTGCTGACCGACGCGCTCGGGGTGCTCCCCGGGCCGCTGCAGTCCCACGGCAGCGCCATCACCACCACGCTGCAGCAGGTGGCCGGGGCGTTCGGCACCGCGGGCTTCGTCACCATCGCCACCCTCGCCAGCACCAGCGGCGAGGGCCTGGACGCCGGGGGGCTGCGCGTGGCCTTCGCCGCCGGCGCCGTCGTGGGCACCGCGGCCTTCGCGGTCTCCCTGCTCGTGCGGCGCGCGCCCGCCGCGCAGCCCGCGCACGGGGCGCCGGAGGGCGCCTCCGCGTGACCCCCTCCGCCTGACCCCGCGCGCGGTCGGCGCGGCTCCGGCTCCGGTCAGGGTGCCGTCGGACCCGCTCCGACGGCACCCCGAGCGGCCGCGCCGCGGACGCCGGTGACGAAGACGTCGACGGCCAGCGCGACGTGGGCGTCGGTGCCCGTGCACCGCGCGACCTCCGCCGCGTGCGCCACCAGGGCCGGGTAGCGGTCGGGGGGCAGCGCGGCGAGCGCGGCCTGCTGGCGGCGCAGTCGGGCCTCGTGCTCCTGTGCCCCGGCGGGATCGTCCGCACCGGCCGGCCGGTCGCCCGTGACCGCGGTGATGGCGGTGCGCAGGGCCTGCGAGGCCAGGTAGCCGGCAGGCTGCGGCCCGTGGCCCGCGGCGGCGAGGCAGCGCAGGGCGGCCTCGGAGAGGGCGAGGCCGCCCGGGTGCTCGAGCAGCCGGTCGGCCACCAGCGGGGCGAGCTGCGGGTGCGGGCGCAGCGCGGCGACCAGGGCGAGCAGGGCCGCCCGAAGGTCCTCCTCCCAGTCGCCGGTCTCCTCGGGCACCCGCACGGCGTCGAGCACGCGGTCGGCGAGCGCGGCCACGAGGTCGTCCTTGGTCGCGACGTGCCAGTACAGGGCCATGGGCGTGACGCCGAGCGCCGCCGCCAGCCGCCGCACGGTCACCGCCCCCAGCCCCTCGGCGTCGGCCAGGGCCACCGCCCCGTCGAGGACGGCGGCGCGGCTGAGGGCGGGCCGGGCCCGGTCGCGAGGTGGTGGCACAGTCGCCACTGTACGCCGTACAGTGCCCGACGAGGTCGTCCTGTACGCCGTACAGGGGGCTGGGAGCGAGGGAGCGAGACCCGTGGGTCGATCGACGGTCCGGCTGTTCGAGCGGTACCTGCAGCACCGGACGGGGTCAGCGCCCGGCACAGGGGGCGGGCCTCGGGCTGCGCGCACCGCCGTCACGCAGCCCGCCCGCACCCAGCGGGCGGTCGTGCAGACCGGCTACGGCGACGCGGGTGCCGTCCTGGAGCTGTCGACCACCCACCCCGTCCCCGAGCCGGGGCCCGGGCAGGTGCAGATCGCGGTGCACGCCGCCGCGGTGAACCCCATCGACTGGCAGATGATCGAGGGGAACCGCCGCATGATCAGCGCGCGGACCTTCCCCTTCGTCCCCCTCTTCGACCTCGCCGGCGTGGTGACCGCCGTGGGCGAGGGCGTCACCCGCTTCGCGGTCGGCGACGCGGTGCACGCCGACGACGAGAAGGGGGGTGGGGGCGCCAGCGAGGTCGTCGTCGTCGACGAGCGGCTGGTCAGCGCCCAGCCGGCCGGGCTCGACCACGCGGAGGCGGCCGCGGTGCCGCTGG
Organism: uncultured Quadrisphaera sp.; assembly: GCA_902806005.1. GTDB lineage: Bacteria > Actinomycetota > Actinomycetes > Actinomycetales > Quadrisphaeraceae > CADCUY01. The sequence goes on from CADCUY010000593.1 coordinate 4,638, forward strand.
CCGCCCAGACCGCCCTGCTCGCCCTGGAGCGCGGGGGCGTGGGTCCGGGCAGCAGGGTGGTCGTCGTGGGAGCCTCCGGCGGGGTCGGCAGCTTCGCCGTCCAGATCGCCCGGGCGCTGGGCGCCGCGCAGGTCATCGGCGTCGCCAGCGGGGCGAACGCCGGCCACGTCAGGTCGCTCGGCGCCGACGAGGTGGTCGACCGCACGCGCGCCACCCTGAGCGAGGCCCTCGGCGACCGCCGCGTCGACGTCGTCCTCGACTGCGTCGGCGGGCGCGAGCAGTGGCTGCAGGCGCGCGCCGTGCTCGTCCCGCGCGGCCGGTTCGTCACCATCGCCCGCGACGAGGACGGCGAGGTGACGCTCCCCTCCGTCGTGCGGCTGCTCGCCGTCTTCGCCGCCCGCCGCGCCCGCTCCGCCGTGGGCCGCCGGATCGCCTACGTGCCCGTGTTCCTCGACGCCTCGCACGAGCTGCTCGACCGGGTGGACGCCCTGATCGCGTCCGGGGCCGTGGTGGTGCCCGTCACCACCCGGCACCCCTTCACCCTCGAGGGCGTGCTCGAGCTGCTGGCGCACAGCCGGAGCGGGCGGGCGGTGGGCAAGTCGGTGCTCGAGGTGGTGCCCGCCGGGGCTCCTCCCGTGGTGGCCCCCGTCCCGGCGACCCGCCCCGTGCACGACCGGCCCTGACGCCCACGTCCCGGGCGGCGACCCCGTGGGCGGTGGCGTCCCGCCTCGTCGCCGCCCGGTCAGGCCCCGTGCGCGGCAGCCTCCATGACGGTGTCGGCCGTCCGGCACGGCGCGTCGATCCCCGCTCGCCGGCACAGCAGGTCGACGGCCGACTCGGCCATCAGCCGGTAGAGCGTCACCTTGCCGCCGGTCAGGCTGATCACGTTGGGGACGCCGTCGTCGGTGTGGTCGATGACGGTGAACCCGCGCGAGAGCTGTCGGGTGGCCGGTCCTCCCGGTGCGCCACCGGCCAGCGGCCGGACGCCCGCGTAGGCGTGGTGGACCGGTGCGCTCGCCAGCGCCGGCACGAGCACCGCCCCCTCGTCGACCAGCAGCGCGACCTCCTCATCGCTCGGACGGGCGTCGTCCGGCGCGGCGACGACGCGGCTGGTCGTCCCCATGACGCTGTGGGCGCCGTCCGGCACCAGCAGGTCGCCGTCGCCCTCCGGGCGGCTGCGGTTCAGCACCGCCGTGCTGAAGGTGTCCTCGAACGTCACCATGGTGCCCTGGTCGTAGACCATGTCGACGTGGGCGCCGGCCAGCCGGGCGATCTCCGGCACCCAGACGCCGGCGGCGTTGACGACGTGGTCGCAGGGCACGACGAGGTCCCGACCGGAGAGGACGTCGCGCACCTCCACGGCCGTGACCGCACCGCCCTCGCGCCGGAAGCCGGTCACCGTGTGGTGGGGCAGCACGGTCGCCGGCACGTCCGCGGTCAGCGCGGCCCGTTCGTTGAGCTCGATCAGGGCGTGGCCGTCGACGTAGCCGTCCGGCACCGCGAAGGCACCGGTGACGGCCGGGTTCAGGTGCGGTTCCGCGGCCCGGACCTCCTCGACCGGCACGTCCGTGGTCGGGATGCCCGCCGCCGCGCAGGCCTGCCTGATGACCTCGGCGTGGGCCAGCTCCGCGTCGTCGAAGGCCACGAACAGTCCGCCGGTGTCGCGGACCGCTGAGGGGGCGATGCGGCGGACGACCTGGTTCTCGCGGTAGCAGGCTGCCGCCGTGCCGGGGTCCGCCACCGCGTAGCGGGCGCCGCTGTGCAGGAGCCCGTGGAAGTGCCCGCTCGTGCCCTGCCCCAGCTCGCCCCGCTCGATCAGGGTGACCGCGAACCCGCGCTGGGCAGCGTCGCGCGCCACGCCGAAGCCGGTCGCCCCACCGCCGATGATGACGAGGCTCGGACGGGGGCGCTGGGACGGGCTGGGCTGGCTCACCACGTCGACGGTAACCCGCCTCGGCTGGCCCGCACCCCCGGTGCGGGCGGTGCTCGGCCACGACCGTCGGCGCCACCTCACGCCGCGGGCCGGCGGCGCCCCGCATCGACAGCGGGCCGGCGTCCTGCACGAGCCGCGTGCGGCGGCACCCGCTCGACCACCTCGACGCCGGAGCAGCTGTGCACGGCGGCCCTGTGGGGGGTGGAGGCGCCTCCTGGGCGCGACCGGCGGAGGTCGCGCCTGCGCCGTCGCACCACCGCCTGGTCACCAGCGCGCGAGCCCCGGCGTCTCCACCGGGACGGCGACCACCCGGCCGCTCGGGCCACCGGCCCCGGCCGGGTCGCCCCAGTCCTGGGCGACGACGTACAGCACCGGGTCGGAGCCGGTGCTCAGGGCGCAGGCGAACGCCCCGCGGTCGAGGTCGACCACCGCCAGGACCTCCCCGCCCTCGCGCACCCGCACGCAGCGCCGGTTGCCGACGTCGGCGTACCAGACCGCCCCGGCCGCGTCCGGGCAGATGCCGTCGGGGTGGTCGCCCGGCGTGGCCGCCCACACCCGCCGGCCGGAGAGCGTGCCGTCGTCGGCGACGTCGAAGGCCGTGAGCTGCTCGGCGTAGGACTCCGCGACCACCAGCGTGCGCCCGTCGTCGGTGAGCGCCATGCCGTTGGGGAAGGCCAGGTCGTCCGCGACCGGGACGACCCGCCCGTCGGGGTGGACGAGCACGATCAGCCCCGGGCCGGGCTCCTCGTCGGGGAAGTCGAAGCCGATGCCGTTGACGTAGGCGCGCCCGCGCGCGTCCACGGTCACCTCGTTCCAGGGCTTCGTCGAGGACGGGGCGAGGTCGGCGTGCCGGACGAGCGTGCCGTCGTCCTCACGGCGCAGGACCTCGCGCCCCGCCGAGGAGACGACGAGCAGGCGGCCGTCGGGCAGGACGTCGATGCACATCGGGAACGACGCCACCTCCGCCTCGACCACGGGTGCGCCCCCGGGGCCGAGCGAGAGGACGCGGCCCGCGCCCCAGTCGGAGAGCCACAGCCGCCCGTCGTGCCACCGCGGCGACTCACCGAACACGATCCCCTCCACCACCACGTCCATGGTGGGGAGACCGCAGGGCGTGCGGGAGGTCATCGGTGCCGGCTAGTCCTCGTCCCGCGCGTCGTAACGGCGCTGCTGGGCCTGGATGGCGGCGGCGTTGCGGACCGTCCAGTCGTAGAGGTCGCCGAACGGCTCGCGCAGCGACTCACCGAGCGGCGTCAGCGCGTACTCCACGCCGACCGGCGACGTCGGGAGGACCCTCCTGGTGATCATCCCGTTCCGCTCGAGCCGGCGCAGGGTCTGCGTCAGGACCCGCTGGGTGACCCCGTCGAGGCGCCGCTTGATCTCGTTGAACCGCGTCGGCTCGACGAGCACCCCCATGATCATCATCGACCACTTGTCAGCGATCTGGTCGAGGATCGGCCGGCTCGGGCAGTCGGCGGCGAAGACGACGCGCGGGCGGGAGTCCGAGGCTGTCACGGTGGCCGTTCCTGTCGTGTCGGTGTGCTGGAGGTGCCCTGGGATGCCCGTAGTGCGTTCTTGACGGGCGGCGGCGCCGGGCCGCACGGTCAGTATGCGACAGGAACCACCCTGTCCCCCCACGGACGGAGCGCCCGATGACCGACCACGCCTACACCACGCTCGAGGTGAGCCGGGCTGACGGCGTCGCCCGCGTCACGCTCGACAACCCGCCCGTCAACGTCCTGGACGTCGCGATGATGGGCGACCTGCGGCACCTGCTCGGGTCGCTGGCGCTGGACGAGACGGTCCGCGTGATCGTCTTCGACAGCGCCGACCCCGAGTTCTTCATCGCCCACGTCGACATGTCGCTGATCGACAGCCCCGACGCCTTCGACGGGTTCACCGCGGACCTCCCGCCCGGCGTCAACGTCTTCCAGGCCCTCGGCGAGCTCCTGCGCCACCAGCCCCAGGTCACGATCGTGGAGCTGGCGGGGAAGGCCCGGGGCGGTGGTGCGGAGTTCGTCGCCGCCGCCGACATGACCTTCGCGGCCGTCGGCCGGGCCGGCCTCGGACAGGTGGAGGCGCTCATGGGCATCGTCCCGGGCGGTGGGGCGACGCAGCTCGTCACGCACAGGGTCGGCCGCAACCGGGCGCTGGAGGTGCTCCTCGGGGCCGACCTCGTCGACGCCCGGACGGCCGAGCTCTACGGCTGGGTCAACCGGGCGCTCCCCGCCGACGAGCTGGCCGCCTTCGTGCAGCGGACCGCGCTCAACATCGCCGCGCTGCCGGAGGGCGTCGTCGCGGCCGCCAAGCGGGCGGTTCCCCTGGCCGACCTGTCCGAGGGCCTGCTCCGCGAGCACGACGCGTGGACGAGCACCTTCGTCCGGCCCGACGCCGAACGCCTCGTCCGAGGGGGCCTGGCGGCGGGTGCGCAGACCCGCGAGGGCGAGCGCGACCTCGAGGGCCTGCTGCGCGGCCTGGGGTGACCCGACCAGCTCGGGGCCTGCGCCAGCAGCTCGAGCCGCGCGCCCACCACTGAGGGCCCGTCAGGGTGCCCATCCGACGGTGGTGAGGACGGCGCCCGCTGCCTGGTCGGGGGTGAGGCCGGTGGTGTCGATGACGGCGTCCTCCAGGTGCCTGGCGTCGAGCGCCGCGTCGAGCTCGGCGGCGCGGTGCAGGTGCCAGCGCAGGTCCTGCGGGTGCAGCGCGTGGCGCCGGTGCAGGCGCTGGCGGACGACGGCGAGGTCCACGCGCAGGCGGACCAGGCGCACCGGCATCCCCAGGGCGTCCTGGTAGTCGACGACCGCGGGGCGGTCCTCGACCACCCCCGCCAGGACCAGCCGCCGGGCTCCGGCGGCGACCAGGTGCTGGGTGACCGCGCGCAGGTTCGCCACCGTCAGGGCGTGGTGGAACGGGTCCTCGGGCGGTGGCGGCCAGGCCTGGCGCAGCCCGTCGAGGTCGATCACGGCGTGGGGTGCGCCGGCGGTGACCAGCCGGTCGCCGATCGCCGCGGCCGTGGTCGTCTTGCCCGAGCCGACGGTGCCCGACAGGACCAGTGCTGCCCGGTCGTCCACGGGCCCATGGTGGCCGGGGCAGTCAGGGCCCGTCGACGCGGCTCGGCCTTCGGGGTCAGGCGCCGCCGCGGGCGGTGAGGACGAAGGCCGGTGAGGACCAGTAGTCGTGCAACCGGTCGACCCGGACGTGCTGGTAGCCGGCGTCGGCGACCTGTGCGGCCCAGGCGGGCGCGGGCTGCTCGTCGTTGGTGCGCGCGGTGCCGGGTGCCGCCGGGAGCAGCTGCCCGGTGAGCACGGGCATGAGGAAGCCGCGGGCGACCAGGTCGCGGTCGGTCGTGTACTCCCTCAGGCCCTGCCGGTAGCGGGTGGCCAGGGAGCGCAGGTTCTCGGTGCTGTCGTGGGGGAGGTCGGGGACGTCGAACTCGACGACGAGCAGGTGCCTGGTGTGCGGGCGCAGCGCGGTGAGCACCGAGGTCCGCTCGTCCGCGGGGAGGGACTGCAGGGCGAAGGTGGCCTGGACCAGGTCCCAGGTCTGCTCGTGCAGGTCGGTGGCGGTGAAGGCCTGGGCGGTGGTGGCCCAGGGTCGTGCCGTGATGGCCGGGGCCTCGTCGGCCATGCGGCGCACCGCGGCGCCCAGCAGCGCCGGTGACGGGTCGAGCAGGTCGACCACGGCCGGTCGGTGCCCGCTGGTGTGCAGGGCGGGGACCAGCGCTCGCCCGTCCCCGCAGCCGACGTCGAGCAGGGTCCGCACCCGGTGGCGGTCGTGAGCCGTGGCCAGGGCGCGGCTGACCGCCTGGTACAGCGGGATGTTGCCTCCGCCGTCGATGAACGCCGCGAACGCCGCGGGCTGGTCGTACACCGACGCCCCGGCGGGGTCCTGCAGGTGGTCGGCCAGGGCCCGGGCCAGCGGGTCCCCGTCCGCGTCGTGGGCGCGTCGTGCGGCGTCGGCAGCGGCTCGCCGGTCCCCGCGGGTCAGTGCGGCGAGGGCCGGGACCAGCGCGTCGTCGGGCACCGGGTCAGTGTGCTCGACGCGGTGCGCTGGTCCGGGTGTGCTGGCGGGTCGGGGCACGGGGACCCTGTTGCTCGGGTGGGTCAGGTCGGCGGTTGCGGGTCGTGCTGGAGGCCGCGGCGGACCTGGCGGGCCCGGTCGGGACCGGCGAGGCGGGCGACCAGGTGCAGGGCCAGGTCGATGCCCGCGCTGGCGTCGGCGGAGGTGATCAGGTCCCCGTCGTCGACCCACCGGGCGTCCTCGCGGACGTCCGCGGTGAGTTCCTGAGCGCGCAGCTCGTCGACCGCCCTGCAGTGGGGTGGTGCCGGTCGGTTCCGCAGCAGCCCCGCGGCGGTGTCGGTGACCGGACCGGCCAGCTCACCGTGCACCCTGGGGGCGACCTCACCGGGGTTCACCTCCCGCTCCTCGAGCCGCCAGGGGGCGAGGGCGACGCGGTCGAGCTCGTGTCAGTGGAGGGGAGGCTCGTAGGTCCCGGCGGCGACGTCGCTCAGGGCCTGTTCGTACCTCCCGCCCACGTCGATGCGCGTGATGCGGTCGAGGCGGACCTCGGCCCCTGTCTCATCCCAGGTGGCCCGTGGAGTGATCTCCCGGAGGTGCTGGTCGTGCGGTGC
>CADCUY010000594.1 GCA_902806005.1 uncultured Quadrisphaera sp.
AGCAGCGCCCCGGCCTTGGCTGATGGTTCTCGCGACTCGTTCGTCCACCTGCACGTGCACACCGAGTACTCCATGCTCGACGGCGCGGCGCGGCTCGCGGCGCTCGGCGCGACGCTGGAGACCGCCCTGCCGGAGGCCTCGGTGACCCGCCGCCCGTGGGCCGCGCACCCGCGGTGCGGGTGCACCTGGCCCGGCGCGTGAGGGGCCCCGCGGCGCCCTCCCTGGCCCGGTCGGCGCGCCCGCCCGGGCAGCCGGTGGGGGTGGGGGGGAGGATGATCCGGTGAGCGACATCCCCCGCGGCGGGTTCGGCCGCGGACTCCGCCTGGCCAGCCTGCCCGCCGGGCTGGTCGGGCGCCAGGCGCTGGGCTTCGGGCGGCGCCTCGGGGGGGCCTCACCCGAGGAGGTCGCCGCGCAGGTGCAGGCCGCCACCGCCGAGCAGCTGTTCGCCGTGCTGGGCCGCCTCAAGGGCGGGGCGATGAAGTTCGGGCAGTCGCTCAGCGTCTTCGAGGCCGCGCTGCCCGAGGAGCTCGCCGGCCCCTACCGCGAGCAGCTGACCAAGCTGCAGGACGCCGCGCCGCCGATGCCCGCCTCCGCGGTGCACGCCGTGCTCGCCGGGCAGCTCGGGCGCGACTGGCGCCAGCGGTTCACCGCCTTCGAGGACGCGCCCACCGCGGCGGCGTCGGTCGGGCAGGTGCACCGCGCGGTGTGGGAGGACGGGCGCGCCGTCGCGGTGAAGGTGCAGTACCCCGGGGCGGGCGCGGCGCTGGTCAGCGACCTGAACCAGGTGGCCCGCGTGGTGAAGCTCAGCGCCTCGTGGATCCCCGGCCTCGACGTCGGGCCGGTGCTCGACGAGCTGAAGGCCCGCGTCGCCGAGGAGGTCGACTACCTGTGGGAGGCGCAGGCGCAGGCCGCCTTCGCCGAGGCCTACGCCGGCGACGAGCACGTGGCCGTGCCCGCGGTGGTGCACGCGACCGACAAGGTGCTGGTCACCGAGTGGCTCGAGGGCGTGCCGATGTCGAGCCTGATCGCGACCGGCGACCAGGCCACGCGCGACCTGCTGGCCCGCCGCTACCTGGAGTTCCTCATCGCCGGGCCGCAGCGGGCGGGGCTGCTGCACGCCGACCCGCACCCGGGCAACTTCCGGCTCACCCCCGACGGGCGCTTCGGCGTCCTCGACTTCGGGGCCGTCGCGCGGCTGCCCGACGGCACCCCGCCGGCGATCGGGATGCTGCTCTCGCTGGCTCTGGACGGCGACGCGCAGGGCCTGGTGGACGGGCTGCGCGACGAGGGGTTCATCAAGCCCACCATCGAGCTCGAGCCCGACGACCTGCTCGACTACCTCGACCCGTTCGTCGAGGTGCTGCGCAGCGAGGAGTTCACCTTCGACCGGGCGTGGCTGCAGTCGATGTTCGCCTACGTCCAGGACGTCAAGCGGCCCGAGTGGTGGGTCTCGCTCAAGCTCAACCTGCCGCGCGAGTACGTGATGATCTGGCGGGTGTGGCTGGGCGGCATCGGCGTCCTGTCGCAGCTGCAGGCCACCGTGCCGGCCTACGGGCTGCTCGAGGAGCACCTGCCGGGGTTCGCCCAGGAGGAGCTCCCGGAGTGAGCGGTCACAGGTCCCGGCGCGCGAAGGACACGGCCGCGAGACCGCCGACCATCACGACCCAGACCGCGGCCCACGCCAGGTAGCCGCCGGTGAGCGGGGCCGGGCCGAGGAAGGGGAAGGCCGCGCCCCCGTCGCCGCCCATCGCCACCAGCGCGGTCGGGTCCTGGAAGGCGTTCATCGCCCCGCGCCACAGGCCGTCGGTGGGCAGCAGCACCCGCGAGACGCTGCCGACGCGCTCGACGGCCGCGTTGCCCACGGTCTCCCCCACCCCGCCGACCACGCCGGCGACCCAGGTGGTGCAGAACAGGCCGACCGCGACCACGCCCGACGCCATCGGCGAGACCGCCGTGGCCAGCAGCACCGCGAGGGTGAGCAGCACGGTGGTCTGGGCGGCGAGCAGCGCGAGCGCGGTGGCCGGCTCCGGGGGCCAGTAGCCCACCGCGGCCCGGACCACCAGGCACTCGGCCAGGCCGGCGAGCACGACGAAGCCGCTGCCGAAGACCGCCAGGCCGAGCCACTTGCCGAGCAGGAACGCGGAGCGGCGGACCGGCCGGGCCAGGACGGCCAGCGCGGTGCCCGACTCCGTCTCGCCCGAGAGGGTGGGGCCGGCGAGGAAGGCGGTGCCGAGCGCCGCGATGAGGCTGTAGCCGAACATCACGAGGTTGAGCACGATGGACGCCGTCAGCCGGGCCTCGCCGGTGGTCAGGGTGCCGCCCGAGTCGGCGGCCAGCCGGGAGAAGCCCCACCAGCTCAGCGCCAGCAGGACCACGGTCAGCGCCCCGAGGGCGAGGAGCACGCGGCGGCGCACCGCCTCGCGCAGGGTGAGGGCGGCGACGGTCGTGACGGTGCGGACGGTGCTCACCGGGCCTCCTCCGCGGTGGCGTCGGCGGCTCCGCGGCGGGCGGCGGAGCCCGCGCGCAGGATGCCGAGCAGGCGCTCCTCCAGGCTGATCCGCGCGGGCTCGACGGCGTGCAGGCGGGCGCCCGCCGCGGCCAGGTCGGCGACGAGGTCGGGCACGGCGCGCCCGTCGTCGTCGGCGGGCAGCACCACCGTCCACCAGTCGCCGGCGCGCTCGACCGGGCCGGTCGCCGCCAGCCGCTGCTGCGCCGCGGGGGTCAGCCCGCTCAGGTGCAGGCGCACCTCGCGCTGGCCGAGCAGCTCGCCGAGCGTGCCCGCGGCGGCCACCTTGCCGTGGTCGAGGACGACGACGCGGTCGCAGACGCGCTCGACCTCGCCGATCAGGTGCGAGTTGAGCAGCACCGCGACGCCGCGCGAGCGCAGGTCGAGCACGATGTCGCGCACGTCGACGCGGCCGAGCGGGTCGAGGGCGCTGGTCGGCTCGTCGAGCACGACGAGCTCGGGGCGGGCCACCAGGGCCACCGCGAGCCCGAGGCGCTGCTGCATGCCCTTGGAGAAGCCACCCACCCGGTCGCGGGCACGGTCGGCCAGGCCGACCAGGGCCAGGGCGGCGCGCTGCTCCGGCGCGGGCACGGCGGCGCCGGAGAGGCGCACGTGGAGGGTGAGCACCTCGGCGGCGGTCAGCCACGGCTGGTAGCGGAACAGCTCGGGCAGGTAGCCCACGCGGGCGCGGGCCGCCGGGTCGGACGCCGGCCGGCCCAGCAGCATCACCTCGCCCTCGTCGGGGCGCACCAGGCCGAGCAGCGACTTGATGACGGTGGTCTTGCCCGCGCCGTTCGGGCCGAGCAGCCCGACGACCTCGCCGCGGCCGACCTCGAAGGACACGCCGTCGACGGCCTGGCGGCGGCCGTAGCGCTTGCGCAGGCCCGAGCACCAGGCGGCGGGCGCGGGGGGCAGCCCGGCGACCAGGTCTGCCGCGGCGGCGAGCGCGCCGGGGGTGGTGCGCCCGGTGGTCGTGCT
>CADCUY010000595.1 GCA_902806005.1 uncultured Quadrisphaera sp.
CGCTGGCGAGGTCGACCTCGGAGAACGCGGAGTACCCGTCCTCGGTGCCGGTGCCCTTGCGGATCCGCTCGACCTCGCCCTGCGGCGCTGACGGACGAGCCACCAGGCGCAGGCCCTCGACGAGCTCCGCGCCCGGCGTCCCGGCCACGCAGTGCACCGGCCACAGGCCGCCGTCGGCCTCGAAGTGGGGGGTGTGCTCGGGGTGCCAGTCCTGGGTGTAGACCACGCGGGCGCCCGCGGCGGCGGCCGCGTCGACCTCGGCGTTGACCAGGTCGACGACCTCCTCGCCGCCGGGCACGTAGAGGCTGCCGGTGGGCAGGGTGAAGTCGTTCTGCAGGTCCACCACGATGAGCGCCGTGGCGGGGGAGTAGTCCTGAGGCACGCACGGAGTGTAGCGATCCGGGCCTGTCGGACCCCGATCACTCACGGTCCGTCATCGCTCACCCGTGTGCGTCGACCCGTGCACGCGCTCCCCATACGCTCTCGCGCTGTGCCCCCCCGTCCGTCGCGACGTCCCCTCCACCGGCCGCGGCCGTGGTGAGCGGCGGTGCGCCCGTCGAGGCCGCCGCCGACGCCGAGGCGGTCGAGGTGGCCCGCGCGCTCGGCGCCCAGGACGTCCTGGTCTTCCGCCGCCTGCGCCGGGGGGAGTGGCTGCACACCGGGGGCGTCGGCCGGGGAGCCGGCTGGGCCGGGCTGGTGCTCGCCGACGGCCAGCGCGAGCCCCTGCTCAGCCGCGCCGCGAGCTCGACCGCGAGCGTGCGGGTGCTCGCCAGCTCGCCCACGCCCGTGGTCGGCCCCTTCCACGCGGGCACCGCGGCGCTGCTGGCGCTGCCCTCCGACGGCGCGCCGATGGTGGCCGTGTGGGGCCACCCCGGGCGCAGCAAGCGGCTGATGGCCGCCACCGACGAGCAGCTGCGCGCCGCCTCGCTGACCATCCTGGAGCGCTCGCGCCGGCGCGGCACCGGCAGCCCCACGCAGATGCTCTCCGACGAGCTCGAGGTGCTGCACGCCGTCCAGGAGGTGACCGCGGCCCTCGACCAGCCGCTGGCGCAGGCCCTCGAGCAGGTCGCCGCCGTGGCCGCCGCCGCCGTGGGGGCGCAGGTCGCCGCCGCCTGGGTCGACCGCAGCCGCAGCGCGCTGGTCACCTCCGGGTGGGAGCCGCCGACCGCCGACGAGGACGTCGTGGCGGCCGCGTGCTCGGCGGTGCCCCCGCCGGGGCGGCCCCCGGTGGTCTGCCAGGACGCCGCCCGCGCGCCGCTGCCGGCGCCGCTCGGCCCCGAGCAGGGCGTGCGCTCGTACCTGCTGGTGCCCCTCGACGTCGGCGGCGGCGGCGGCGTGCTCGTCGCGCGCACCGCGCCGGCCCCGGGCGAGGGACCCGACGTCGAGGGCTTCGACGACCTCGCGCAGCGCATCGTCGTCCAGGTGGCCCGCGCCGCCGGCGCGCTGGTCTCGGTGGCGCTGGCCCGCACCCAGATGGAGGAGCAGCTGACCGCCACCCGCCTGCGCCTGGGCCAGGACGCGCTCACCGAGGCCGCCAGCCGCCACCGCTGGGACGAGGAGGTCGAGCGGGCGCAGGCCATCGTCGACTCCGGGGTGCCCGTCACCGTGGCCGCGCTCGACCTCGACGACCTCAAGTGGGTCAACGACACCCACGGCCACCCCGCCGGCGACGCGCTGCTGCAGGCCTGCGCGCGGGCCCTGCGCGGGGTGCTGCGCGGCGGCAGCGACGTCGTCGCGCGGGTCGGCGGCGACGAGTTCGCCGTGCTGGTGGCCCGGGCCACCGACACCGACGCGCTCGCCGCGCGGCTGCGCTCGGTGGACGGCAGCGTCACCCCGGCGGGGATGGTGCTGCGGGTCTCCGTGGGGGTGGCGCAGTGCCCGCCGGGCGGCTCGGTGGCCGCGGCGTTCGCCGAGGCCGACGCGGCGATGTACGCGGAGAAGCGCCGGCGGCGCGCGGTGGGCCGGTGAGCGGGGAGCCGGCCCTCGCCCTGCGGGGGCTGACCAAGGCCTTCGGTGGCACGCGCGCGGTCGACGCGCTCGACCTCGACGTGCCGGCCGGCTCGTTCTTCGGCCTGGTCGGCCCCAACGGGGCGGGGAAGACCACGACGCTGTCGATGGCCACCGGGCTGCTGCGCCCCGACGCCGGCGCCGCGGCCGTCCTCGGGCACCCGCTGTGGGACGCCTCCGGGGGCGCCGCGGCGTCCGCGGGCACCGCCCGGGGCCTGCTCGGGGTGCTGCCCGACGGGCTGCGCCTGTTCGACCGGCTCACCGGGGCGGAGCTGGTGCGCTACGCGGGGCTGCTGCACGGCCTCGACCGCGGCACCGCGCGCGAGCGCAGCCGCGAGCTGCTGGCCGCCCTCGACCTCACCGACGCGGCGGGCGGCCTGGTCGTCGACTACTCCGCCGGGATGACGAAGAAGGTGGCCCTGGCCTGCGCCCTGGTGCACGCGCCCCGGGTGCTCGTGCTCGACGAGCCCTTCGAGGCGGTCGACCCGGTCTCGGCCAACGGCATCCGGGTGATCCTGCACGGCTTCGTCGCCGGCGGGGGCACCGTGGTGCTCTCCAGCCACGTCATGGACCTGGTGCAGCGGCTCTGCGACGCCGTCGCGGTGATCGCCCGCGGGCGGGTGCTGGCGGTGGGGCCCGTGGACGAGGTGCGCGCCGGCGCCTCGCTGGAGGAGCGCTTCATCGAGCTGGTCGGCGGGCAGCGCGGTCAGCGGGGGCCCGGCGGGGTCGACGAGGAGTCGCTGGCGTGGTTGCGCACCTCGTCTCGCTGAAGCTGCACCTGCTGCGCAACGGCCTGCGCCGCAGCCCCTGGCAGGTGGTCAGCCTGGTGATCGGCCTGCTCTACGGCCTGGGCATCGCGGCCGTCGCGGTCGCCGGCCTGGTGGCCCTGCGCGGCGCCGACGTCGAGACGGCCCGCCTGGTGGTGGTCGCGGCGGGGGTGCTGCTCACCCTCGGCTGGGCGGTGGTCCCGCTGGTCGCCTTCGGCACCGACGCCACCCTCGACCCGGCCCGGCTCCTGCTCTTCCCCGTGCCCGCCCGCCGGCTGGTGCCCGGGCTGCTGGCCGCCGGCCTGGTCGGGGTGCCGGGCGCCGTGACCGTGCTGCTGGCCGCCGCCACCGTCGTCACCTGGTCGCGCGGCGCCGGGCCGGTGCTCGCGGCCGCCGCGGGCGCGGTGCTCGGGCTGCTGACCTGCGTGGCGCTGTCGCGGCTGACCACGACCGCGTTCGCCGGCGCCCTGTCGGGGCGGCGCTCCAAGGAGCTGGTCGCCGGGATCCTCGTGCTCCTCGGGGCGGTGGTGGCCCCCGCCGTCGCGATCACGGCCACCCGGCTCGCCGAGGGCGGCGGCGTCGACCTGGCGCTGGCCGCCCGGGTGGTCGACGTGCTCGGCTGGACGCCGCTGGGCTGGGCCTGGTCGGCGCCGGCCGAGGTGGCCTCCGGCGCCGCGGTGGCGGGCCTGGTGAAGCTGGCGC
>CADCUY010000596.1 GCA_902806005.1 uncultured Quadrisphaera sp.
TGCCCGGCGTCGCGGTGGTGCCCTCGGACGTGGCGGTGACGGTGACCGTGGCGCCGGTGACCGCGATCGCGCCGACCTCCACGCGCCAGCGGCCGGCCGAGACGGTGGTGCTCGTGCCGGCCGCCAGGGACGCCCGGTAGTCGCGCTCGTACCCGGCGGGGGCGGACGGTGAGGGGTCGAGCAGCAGGCTCTGGTGGCTGGTGGGGCTGGAGACCTCGCGCCGCACCACCACGCCGGGCTGCAGGCCCAGGCTGTTGCCGCCGCTGGCCAGCCAGGAGTCCTGCCCGGCGGGGGTGCGCAGCTCGATCCAGTAGGTCTGGGCGCCGTCGCGCAGGCGCACCGCGCGCACGCGGCCGCGGCTGGAGATCGGCGCGAGGGCGTAGGTGCCGCCCGCGCCCGCGACGTCCACGCCCTCGGCGGGCTCCAGGGCGCCGAGGCGGTGGGCCTGGACGGCGCTGAGCGAGCCGACCCGGCTCCACGCCCCGCCCATGACGTCGTACAGGTCGAGGTACTCCGAGACCGAGCACCCGGCGTCGGCCTCGACCACGCTGTCGCAGCGCAGCTTGGCGGAGTGGTAGAGCCCGAGGTTGTGCCCCAGCTCGTGGCCGACCAGCGAGGTGGAGGTCGAGGTGACGTACGACAGGCCGCCGGCGCTGGGGCCGGAGCCGACCGTGGCCAGGCCCGCGGAGCAGCCGCCGGAGCTGCCGCCGACGTAGAGCACCAGGTGCTTGTTCGCGCCCTGGGTGAAGCCGGAGCGGCGGGCCGCCTCCGACCACATGGCGTTGGGGTTCTCGCAGCTCGCGGCCAGGTCGACCCAGTCGGTGGTGGACGTGACGTCGAAGGTCACCGAGCCGTTCGTCTGGCCCGACCAGAACGCGGAGACGGGGCCCTCGATGGCGCTGGCCACCCCGGCGGCCGTGGCGCCGTCGCGGGTGCCGCCGGCGGGGACGGCGAGGACGAGGGTCACCTGGTGGGTGGCGACGGCGACGGCCGCGGCGGTGGGCGGGCGCTCGGTGGCCAGCACGGTGGTGTCGAGGACCTCGCGGGCGGCCTCCAGGCCGTGCTCGGAGGCCTCGTCGGCGAGCTCCTCGCCGACGACGACCTCGACGGTGGCGCCCGTGGGCACGTGCTCGACGTCCTCGGCGGGCACCCGCACGGTGTCGCGGCCGTCCTCGACCCAGGCCACCAGACCCGCGTCGTCGTGCTCGGCGTCGTCGTGCTCGTCGTGCCCGTCGTGGTGCCGGGGGCCCACCTCGACCAGGCCGTCGCCCTCGTCGTAGGCGCGCACCAGCGTGCCGGTCACCTCGTCCGTGCCCGCGGCGGCGCTGCTGCTCGCGGGGCCGCTCAGCGCGAGCGCTGCCGGCGCCGTCCCACCGAGGGCCGCGGTGGCGGCGACGAGCGCCGCGAGGGCGGTGCGGCGGACGGTTCGTGCGGCGCTGCGTGGCACGCGGGAGCTCCTCGGGACGGGGACGTTCCTCGCACATCGACCACCGCGTCGGCGGACTTGAGCGGGTGGAGGCGGCCGTGGGCCGATCGATGCTCACCCGCGCTCGCGCCGGATCGGCGGCGCCACGCCGTGCGTAGGCTCACCGGCTGTGAGCCCAGCCCCTCCTGCCGGCGCTGCGGGCGCCGTCCTGTCCGCCGTCGCCTGGCCCTACGCCAACGGACCCCGCCACATCGGCCACGTCGCCGGGTTCGGGGTGCCGTCGGACGTCTTCAGCCGGTGGGCGCGGATGGCGGGCCACGACGTGCTGATGGTCTCGGGCACCGACGAGCACGGCACCCCGATCCTCGTGCAGGCCGAGGCCGAGGGCGTGGCCCCGCAGGAGCTGGTCGACCGCAACAACCGGCTCATCGTCGAGGACCTGCACGCCCTCGGCCTCTCCTACGACCTGTTCACCCGGACGACGACGCGCAACCACCACGCCGTCGTCCAGGAGCTGTTCACCGTGGTGCACCGCAACGGGTACCTGGTGGAGCAGACCTCCCTCGGCGCGGTGTCGCCGTCCACCGGCCGCACGCTGCCCGACCGGTTCATCGAGGGCACCTGCCCGATCTGCGGGTACGGCGCGGCGCGCGGCGACCAGTGCGACAACTGCGGCAACCAGCTCGACCCGGTCGACCTGATCGACCCGCGCAGCCGCATCGACGGCGAGGTGCCGCGGTTCGTCGAGAGCCAGCACTTCTTCCTCGACCTGCCCGCGCTCGCCGAGTCGCTGGGGGAGTGGCTCGCGGGGCGCGAGGCCTCGGGGGCGTGGCGGCCCAACGTGCTGAAGTTCAGCAAGAACCTCCTGGACGACGTGCGCCCGCGCGCGATGACCCGCGACATCGACTGGGGCATCCCCGTGCCGCTGGACGGCTGGCGCGACCTGCCGACCAAGCGGCTGTACGTGTGGTTCGACGCCGTCGTCGGCTACCTCTCGGCGTCGGTGGAGTGGGCCCGGCGCACCGGCGACCCCGAGGCGTGGCGCCGCTGGTGGGCAGCCGACGCCCCTGGCGGCCCGGCGCGCTCGTGCTACTTCATGGGCAAGGACAACATCACCTTCCACGCCCAGATCTGGCCCGCCGAGCTGCTCGCCCACGACGGGCTGGGCTCGCGCGGCGGCGAGCCGGGGCGGTTCGGGCAGCTGGCGCTGCCCACCGAGGTGGTCTCCAGCGAGTTCCTCACCATGGAGGGCGGCAAGTTCTCCTCCAGCCGCGGCGTGGTGATCTACGTGCGCGACGTGCTGGCCCGCTACCAGCCCGACGCGCTGCGGTACTACATCGCGGCCGCCGGGCCGGAGAACCAGGACGCCGACTTCACCTGGGAGCAGTTCCGGCGGCGCACCAACGACGAGCTGGTCTCCACCTGGGGCAACCTCGTGAACCGGACGGCGTCGATGATCGCCAAGAACGTGGGGTCGATCCCGTCGGCCGGCTCCCTGACCGCGGAGGACGAGGCGCTGCTCGGCGTGGTGCGCGGGGCGTTCGACGTCGTCGGCGGGCTGATCAGCAGCCACCGGCAGAAGGCGGCCGTGGCCGAGGCGATGCGCGTGGCGGGGGAGGCGAACCGGTACCTCTCCGAGCAGGCGCCGTGGGCGCTGAAGAAGACCGACCCGGAGCGGATGCGCACCGTGCTGCACGTGGCCGCGCAGGCGGTGGTCGACGTCAACACGCTGCTCTCGCCGTTCCTGCCGCACTCGGCGCAGGCCGTGCACGAGGCGCTGGGGGGCACGGGGGTGTTCCAGCCGATGCCGTCGATCGTGGAGGTCACCGACCTGGACGACCCGTCGTTCGGGTACCCGATCCTGACCGGCGACTACTCGGCGGCGCCGCCGTGGGCGCCGCGGCCGGTGGTGCCGGGGACGCCGGTGGGGCCGCCGTCGCCGATCTTCACGAAGCTGGACGACGCGATCGTCGAGGAGGAGCTGGCGCGCCTGGCCGGGGGCTGACGTCGCGGGGCCCGCACGCCCCCCGCCCTCACCG
>CADCUY010000597.1 GCA_902806005.1 uncultured Quadrisphaera sp.
CGCGACCGACGCGCCCGGCGGCGGCCTGCGGGAGGCGCTGCGCTCGCGCGCCTACCTCGCGGCCCTGGTGGCCAACCTGGGCGTGGGGTGGGTGCTGTTCGGGGTGCGCAACTCGCTGGTGCCCCTCTACGTCACCGAGGAGCTGGGCCGGACCGCCGCGTGGGCGGGGGCCGGGCTGCTCGCCGGCTCCCTCGCGCAGGCCCTCGGCCTGCTGCGCGCCGGCCGGCTGGCCGACACCTGGGGGCGGCGCCCGTCGCTGGTGCTCGGCACGGGGGTGGCCACCGCGTCGGTGGCGGTGCTGGTGCTGCCGCCCACCCTCGCCGCGTTCCTGGTCTCCATGGCCGCCTTCGGGCTGGCCGCCTCGCTGCTGGCCAGCGTGCCGTCGTCGATCGTCGGCGACATCTCCCCCGCCCGCAGCGGCCGCACCGTGGCCGTCTTCCAGATGGCCTCCGACCTGGGGGCCATCGTCGGCCCCCTTGCGGCGGGGTGGCTGACCGACGCGGTCTCCTACCAGGCGGCGTTCGGGGTCAGCGCGGCGGTGCTCGGCGCCGGGCTGGTCGCGGCGCTGGCGGTGCCGAGGGCCCCGAGCCGCCCGCTCGCCCCGGCCGCACGGGCCTGAGCCCCCGCCCCGCTGCTCCACAGGGCCGACGGTGCTGGCCGGGTGTCCGACCCCGCCCCTAGGGTCCGGGCATGGCCGTGACCACCGACGCCACCACCAGTGCCCCGCGCGCTGAGCGCACCGCCCGGCACGAGCTCGAGGAGCAGCTGGAGCTGCACCGCCGCGAGCTCACCGGCTACTGCTACCGGATGCTCGGCTCGCCCTTCGACGCCGAGGACGCCGTGCAGGAGACGATGGTCCGGGCCTGGCGCGCCCTCGACCGCTTCGACGGGCGCTCGAGCCTGCGCTCGTGGCTGTACAAGATCGCCACCAACGTGTGCTTCGACGCGCTGGGGGCCTCCAAGCGCCGGGCCCTGCCGATCGACCTGTCCCCCGCGGCGTCGCCGCCGGTGCAGGCCTCCCTGGGGGTGCCGCTGGAGGAGCGCACCTGGCTCGAGCCGGCGCACGACGCCTCGGTGCTGCCCCAGACCGGCGACCCCGCCGACCTCGCGGTCGCCCGCGAGTCGGTGCGCCTGGCCCTGGTCGCCGCGCTGCAGCTGCTGCCCCCGCGCCAGCGCGCCGTGCTGGTGCTGCGCGAGGTCCTGCGCTGGCGGGCCGACGAGGTGGCGGCGCTGCTGGAGACCTCGGTCGCCGCCGTGAACAGCGCGCTGCAGCGGGCGCGGGCCACCGTGGGCGCCGCCGACACCGGCGCCGCCGACCGGGCGCCCGACCCGATGGACGCCGACGACGCGGCGCTGCTCAGCCGGTACGTCGAGGCCTTCGAGGCCTACGACATCGACGCGCTGGTGGCGCTGCTGCACCAGGACGCGATGCAGTCGATGCCGCCGTGGGCGCTGTGGCTCTCCGGCCCCACCGACATCGGGCGCTGGCACGTCGGCCCGGGCGCCGCGTGCCGGGGCTCGCGGATGGTGCCGGTGATGGCCAACGGGTCCCCGGCCTTCGCGCAGTACAAGCCGGCGACCGACGGGCCGGGGCTCGTGCCGTGGGCGATCCACGTGCTGCACGTGCGCGACGGGCGGATCGTGAAGATCACCAACTTCGTCGGGGAGCGGCTGTTCGCGCACTTCGGGCTGCCGCCGCGCCTGGAGGGCTGAGCGGGCACGGCCCGACCGGCGCCGCGACGACGGCGCCGGTCGAGTCGCGCCGTCGAGTCGCGCCGTCGAGGCCCGCGGCGGCGCCCGGCGGCGTCCGGGTGCGGGCTCAGCCCGCGTCGGTCACCGGGACGCGCCCGGGCCGGACGTCGCCGACCTCGACGTCGCTGGGCTTGACCTCCTCGACGCCGCTGGGCTGGACCTCGCCGGGCTGGACGTCGAGCGGGTGCGCCAGCTCGTCAGCGGGCAGCCGCCCGGGCACCCGGGCCACCACGGCGATCACCAGCGGCGCCGTGCCGGCCACCAGGAACGTCGCCTGCAGCCCGACCAGCGCGCTCACCGGCCCGGCGAGCGCCATCGAGACGGGCATGAAGGCCAGCGACACGAAGAAGTCCAGGCTCGAGACCCGGCCGAGGAACTCCGGCGGCACCCGGCGCTGCAGCAGCGTGCCCCAGATGACCATCGGCGCGTTGAACAGCACCCCGGCGACGAAGCAGGCCGCGACCATCGGGCCCACCGAGGTGGCGGTGCCGAAGACCACCAGCGGCACGCACCCCAGCCCCCACATGAGGTTCATCGCGCTCAGGTAGCGCCGCGGCATCCGCAGCGACGCCATCACCAGCGAGCCCACCGCCCCACCGATGCCGAACGCGGCCAGCACCAGGGCGTGCTGCTCCGGCCCGCCGCCCGCGCGGTCCTTGACCGCGAACGGCACGAGCACCTCGAGCGGGCCCATCATCACGAGGATCATCGCCGAGGCGAACAGCGACGTGGTCAGCAGCCACCGCGTGCGCACCATGAACGCCGCCCCCTCGCGCAGGTCGGCGAGCAGCGCCCGCACCGGGTGCTGCGGCGCCTGCCCCGCGGGCGTGCTGAGGTCGCGGCGCACCGCGGTGGCCGGCACCGCCGCCAGGCACCCCGCGGCGACCACGCCGGTGGCGGCGGTGACGACCAGCGCCGCGCCGGGCGACGTCGCGGCCACGACCACGCCGGCCAGCGCCGGGCCGGCGGCCTGCAGGAGCACCGGGCGCAGCACGCCCTCGAGGCCGTTGGCGGGCATCAGGTCGTCGGCCGGCACGATCGCCGGCAGCAGCGCCGAGTACGCCGGGTAGTACAGCGCCCCCGCCACCCCGGTCAGGAGCGAGACCAGGGCCAGCTGCCAGACCTGGAGCACCCCGAGCAGCGACAGCGCCGCCACGAGGCCGACGGCGACGGCGCGCGCCACCTCGGTGGCGATCAGCGTGCGGCGCTGGGCCACCCGGTCGGCCAGCACCCCGCCGAGGAGGCTGGCCCCCAGCAGCCCCACCGCCGCCGCGGCGGTGACCAGCGAGAGGTCGCCGGGGCCGCCGCCCAGGGCGACGACCTGCCAGACGACGGCGACCAGCCACAGGCCCTGGCCGAGCATGGAGACGGCCAGCGCCGACGCGAGCCACCGGTAGGGCCGGTGGCGCAGCGGGCTCAGGGCACGGGGGGTCCTCACGGGGGCGCTCCAGGGGTGGGGTGGCGGGCTTCCACCGGTGATGACGGCGCGGTGCCGGTGGAGTCATCGGCGGCCGCCGACCCGGATCCCGCGCCCCGCGGGCGACCCGCCGCCCGGAGGTGCACGAACCGGACGCGCACCCCAAGGTATGCGTATGCACGACCGCGCCTCGCGGTGACGGCACGACCGCACCCCGCGGCCCGCCCGGCCCGGTCCCCCGCTCAGACCTCACGACAGGAGTCGGCCCATGCCCGC
>CADCUY010000598.1 GCA_902806005.1 uncultured Quadrisphaera sp.
GCGACGAGGGCACCGCCGCGGGCGGGCTGACCACGGCGGCCGGGGGAGCGGCCACCGCAGCCGGTGACGGCGCCGCGGCCTGGGCCGGCACCACGGCGGGGGCCGGTGCGGGCGTCGGGCCACCGGCGCTGACGGCGTTGAGCTTGCCGTCGGTGCCGCGCAGGGTCGACTTCTCCACGTGCGTCGCCGAGGACGAGCGCAGGTAGTAGGTGGTCTTCAGCCCGTTGACCCACGCCGCCCGGTAGAGCTCGTCGAGCATCTTCCCGTTGGGGGAGGAGACGTAGAGGTTCAGCGACTGCGCCTGGTCGATCCACTTCTGGCGCCGCGCCCCGGCGGCCACCAGCCAGCTCCAGTCCACCTCGAACGCCGTGGCGTAGAGGTCCTTGAGGTCGGCCGGCACCCGCTCGATCTGCCCCAGCGAGCCGTCGAAGTACTTCAGGTCGGAGACCATCACCTCGTCCCACAGCCCGCGCTCGGCCAGGTCGCGCACCAGCGCGTCGTTGACCACGGTGAAGTCGCCGCTCATGTTCGACTTCACGAAGAGGTTGCGGTACATCGGCTCGATCGACTGGGCGACGCCGACGATGTTCGAGATCGTCGCGGTCGGCGCGATGGCCATGACGTTGGAGTTGCGCATGCCCTGGCGCTGCACCTTCTCGCGCAGCGGCGCCCAGTCCAGCGTGGTGGTGGTGTCGAGGTGCACCTCGACGCCGAGGGCGGTGCGCGCCTCGCGCAGCAGCTCCAGGGAGTCGATCGGCAGCACCCCGCGGCTCCACAGCGACCCCTCGAAGCTGGCGTAGCTGCCCCGCTCGACCGCGAGGTCGGAGCTGGCCTCGATCGCGGCGTGCGAGATGTGCTCCATCGAGGTGTCGGCGAAGTCGACGGCGGCCTGCGAGGCGTAGGGGGTGCGCAGGGTGAACAGCGCGTCCTGGAAGCCCATCAGGCCCAGCCCCACGGGGCGGTGCTTCTGGTTGGCCCGCTCGGCCTGGGGGATCGTGTAGAGGTTGAGGTCGATGACGTTGTCGAGCATCCGCACGGCCGTGCGCACCGTGCGGCGCAGCCGCTCGACGTCGAGGCCCTCGGGGCCCACGTGCGCCGCGAGGTTCACGGACCCGAGGTTGCAGACCGCGACCTCCTCGGCGGAGGTGTTGAGGGTGATCTCGGTGCACAGGTTCGACGAGTGCACGACGCCGACGTGCTGCTGCGGGGAGCGCAGGTTGCACGGGTCCTTGAAGGTCACCCACGGGTGCCCGGTCTCGAACAGCGCGGTCAGCATCTTGCGCCACAGGTCGACGGCCCGCAGGGTGCGGTGCACCAGCAGCTCGCCCCGCGCCGCCATCCGCTCGTACTCCTCGTAGCGGGCGGTGAACGCCGGCCCGTACAGGTCGTGCAGGTCGGGGGTCTCGTCGGGGGAGAACAGCGTCCAGTCGCCGCCCTCGGTGACCCGCTTCATGAACAGGTCGGGCACCCAGTTGGCGGTGTTCATGTCGTGGGTGCGCCGGCGGTCGTCACCGGTGTTCTTGCGGAGCTCGAAGAACTCCTCGACGTCGATGTGCCAGGTCTCGAGGTAGGCGCAGACGGCGCCCTTGCGCTTGCCGCCCTGGTTGACCGCGACCGCGGTGTCGTTGGCGATCTTCAGGAACGGGACGATGCCCTGGCTGTTGCCGTTGGTGCCCTTGATGTGCGCCCCGATGCCGCGCACCGGCGTCCAGTCGTTGCCGAGCCCGCCGGAGTACTTGGCGAGCAGGGCGTTGTCCTTGATCGCCCCGAAGATCGCCGACAGGTCGTCGGGCACGGTGGTGAGGAAGCAGGAGCTCAGCTGCGGGCGGGTGGTGCCCGCGTTGAACAGCGTGGGGGTCGAGCACATGAAGTCGAAGCTGGAGATGAGGCGGTAGAACTCGATCGCCCGCTCCTCCTTGGCCTCGCCCTCGCCGAGGGCCAGGCCCATCGCGACGCGCAGGAAGAAGGCCTGGGGCAGCTCGTAGCGCACACCGCGCGAGTGCAGGAAGTACCGGTCGTAGAGGGTCTGCAGGCCGAGGAAGGTGAACTGCAGGTCGCGCTCGGCGTCGATCGCCGCGCCGAGGCGGGCGAGGTCGAACTCGGCCAGGCGGGGGTCGAGCATCCCGAGCTCGACGCCCTTGGCGACGTAGCCCTCGAAGTAGGCCGGGTACAGGCGGGCCATGTCACCCTGGCTGGCCAGGGTGCGGCTGCCGTGGACGGCGCCCAGGGCCTCGGCGCGCAGCGCGTCCATGAGCAGCCGTGCGCTGACGTAGGTGTAGTCGGGGTCGGACTCGACCTTGGTGCGCGCGGCCAGCACCAGCGCCTGCGCCAGCTCCGCCTCGTCGACGCCGTCGTACAGGGTGCGCACGGCCTCGGTGACCACCGCGTCGGGGTCGGTGGTGGGCAGCCCGGCGCAGGCCTCGGCGACGACCAGGCGCACCCGGTCGCGGTCGAGCGGGGCGAGGCTGCCGTCGGCCAGGCGGACGTTCAGCGCGGGCACCTCGACGGTGACGGCGCCCGCGACGGTGGCGGCGGCCTCGGCGCGCTCGCGGCGGGCCCGGGCGTGCTCCTCGCGGTAGAGCACGTAGGAGCGGGCCACCTGGTGGTGCCCGCCGCGCATCAGCGCGAGCTCCACCTGGTCCTGCACCTCCTCCACCGTCACCGGGCGGGCCGCGGCGTGGCCCGCGTGCGAGCCGGCGGAGCGGTGGGCCAGCGTGGTGACCACGGTCTGCGTCAGCTGGTCGACCAGCTCGCGCACCCGGCTCGAGCCGCCCGCGCCCTCGCCCTCGACGGCGAGGAACGCCTTCTGGATGGCGACGGCGATCCGGCTGGGCTCGAACGGGCGGATGGAGCCGCTGCGGCCCACGACCCCGGACGGGGTCTCGGCGGTGGCCGCGGAGCCGTCCCCGGCGGGCGGGCCGGCGTCGGGGATCACCCTCAGCGTGTCGATGGCGTCGGGCAGGACCTGTGTCACGGATGCTCCTCCAAGCGGGTGGGCGGGGGCCGGCGCCGCAGCGCCCCCGCCGGCCGTGGTGCCGACCGCGCTGGTCGGGGGCTGGTGGGGGAGCGCTGCGCCAGGCTCGCCCTGCGACACTACATGCGGGGCGCCCGGTGTGCCAGGGATACAAGATGTTGTGTCGGCGGGTCGCGCGCCGTCGGCGCGGCGCCACGCCCGGTGACCACCGGTGCGGCCCCCGGCGCTCCAACAGGACACCTCCCGCCCGCAGCGCCACGATGGTGGTGGCGACCCGCCCGGGCCGCCGTCGTCGATCGCCAACGGGGGCGATGCGAGTGTCCAGCACGTCCAGACCGGTCCGGCCGGTCCTCACGGGTGCGGCCGCCGCGGTCCTGGCCGCGACCGCCCTGGCCGGCTGCGGCGGCGGCGCCGCCCAGAGCGGCCCGCCGAGCCTGACCTGGTACATCAACCCTGACTCC
>CADCUY010000599.1 GCA_902806005.1 uncultured Quadrisphaera sp.
CGGCCGCAGCGCCCGGCGAGGAGGCCGGTGCCGTGGCCCTGACGGCGGCGAGCGCGACCGTCGTGGCGGCCCCCGTCGGCCTCAGCATCCCGACCCTCGGGGTCGACGCCTCCCTGGTGCCGCTCGGCGTCCAGGCCGACGGCTCGCTCGAGGTGCCGGCGGACGCCGCGCAGGCCGGGTGGTTCACCGGGGGGGCGACACCGGGGTCGCGGGGGCCGGGGGTGGTGGGGGGCCACGTCGACTCGGTGGACGGCCCGGGGGTGTTCATCGGGCTCGAGGACCTCGCGCCCGGCGACGAGGTGGTCGTCGACCGCGAGGACGGCAGCCGGGTGGCCTTCGTCGTCACCCGCACGCTGCGGGCGCCGAAGGACGCCTTCCCGACCGACGAGGTCTACGGGCCGACGGCGGCGCCCGAGCTGAGGCTGATCACCTGCGGGGGGCCGTTCGACCGCAGCACCGGCCACTACGACGACAACCTCGTGGTCTTCGCGCAGCTCGCCGCCTAGCTCGCACCCCTGGGCCGCACGTCCGCGCACGAGTGCGCCGACAGCGCCCGCTGGGGCGCACTTCCGCGCACGAGTGCGCCATCAGCGCCCCCTGGGGCGCACTTCCGCGGACAAGTGCGCCATCAGCGCCCGCTGGGGCGCACTTCCGCGCACGAATGCGACATCAGCGCCCGCTCGGGGCCGCGTCAGAGCTCGGGGAACCAGGTGCCGATCTCGCGGGCGGCCGACTCGGTGGAGTCGGAGCCGTGCACGAGGTTCTGGATCACCTTCGCGCCCCAGTCGCGGCCGAGGTCGCCGCGGACGGTGCCCGGCGCAGCGGTGGTCGGGTCGGTGGCGCCGGCCAGGCTGCGGAAGCCCTCGACGACGCGCTGCCCCTCGAGCACCACGGCCACGAGCGGCCCGGAGAGCATGAACTCGACCAGCGGCTCGTAGAACGGCTTGCCCACGTGCTCGGCGTAGTGGGCCGCGAGCAGCTCGCGGTCGGCGGAGCGCTGCACCAGCGCGACGATCCGGTAGCCCTTGGCCTCGACGCGCCGCAGCACCTCGCCGGTCAGCCCGCGGGCCACCGCGTCCGGCTTCAGCAGCACCAGGGTGCGCTCGACCACCTGCTCAGGCTCGCTCACGCGGCGGACCCTACCGGGTGCTCACGGGCGCCCCGTGCCGCCGGAGGCCAGGTCGGCGGCCCAGCGGCGACGGTCGCGGTCGACCTTCCGGCCGATCCACACCAGCCACGCCCACAGCCCCGCGAACAGCAGCCCGACGAGGAACATCGAGGTCACCACGAACCCCAGCGAGACCAGCACCACCTGCAGGCCGGTGCCCAGGGCCACGCCCCACGGGCGCCGCGCCAGGCCGCTGGCCAGCAGGAACACCACCGCCAGGCCGCTGCCCACGGCGAAGACGGCGCCCACCGACGGCCCGTCGGGGGTCGTGATCAGCCGGCTGGCGACGATGGTGGCGAAGAAGACGACGAACGACTCCAGCAGCAGCGTCGCCGCCGCCAGCCGCGGGGTCATCGTCGGCGGGGGCACCTCCAGCGGGGCGTCCTCGGCGGGTCCCCCGTCCGGCCCAGCACCGCCGGGCCGCTCCGGCGGACCCCCGGCCACGGCGCTCACCGGTCGGCCCGCAGCAGCACCCGGGCCTCCCCCACCACCGTCACCGACCCGGTGACGAGCACCCCGGCGCCGAGGCCGTCCTCGGTGCCGGACTCCGCGGCGTCCACCGCGGCCTGGATCGCGTCGTCCAGCCGCTCCGCGACGCGCACGCGCTCCTCGCCGAAGACCTCCCGCGCGATCTCGGCCAGCTCCTCCACGTCCAGCGCCCGCCGCGAGCCGGAACGGGTGACGACGACCTCGGCCAGCACGGGCTCCAGCACCTCGAGCACGCCCAGCGCGTCCTTGCCGCGCAGCAGCCCGACCACGCCGACCAGCCGCTGCAGGTCGAAGGTGTCCTCCAGCGCGGTCACCACGGCCTCGGCGCCGGCCACGTTGTGCGCGGCGTCGAGGACCACCAGCGGGCTGCGGCGCACCACCTCCAGCCGCCCCGGGGTGCTGACGTCGGCCAGCGCGGTGCGCACCACCTCCGGCTCGAGCACGCCGTCGCCGGTGGGCCCGGCGCCGCCGAGGAACGCCTCCACGGCGGCCACCGCCACCGCGGCGTTCGAGCCCTGGTGCGGCCCGTGCGCCAGCAGCAGCACGTCGTCGTAGGCGGTGCGCAGCCCCTGCAGGGAGAGCAGCTGCCCGCCCACGGCGACCGCGCGGTGGCGGACGCCGAAGTCCAGGCCCTCGCGGACCACGGTGGCACCGGCCTGCACGGCGCGGGCCATCAGCACCTCCGCCGCCTCCGGGCTCTGGTGGGCCAGGACGGCGACCACGCCCTCCTCGAGGATGCCCGCCTTCTCGCCCGCGATCTCGGCGACGGTCTCGCCGAGCAGGTCGGTGTGGTCCAGGGAGACCGGCGTGATCACCGCGACCACGGGGTGGACGACGTTCGTCGCGTCCCAGGTGCCGCCCAGGCCGACCTCGACCACCGCGACGTCGACCGGGGCGTCGGCGAAGGCCGCGAACGCCATCACGGTGATCACCTCGAAGTAGGTCAGCGGCACCTGCCCGGCCGAGCGCAGCCGCCCGTCGACGATCTCCACGTACGGGGCGACGTCCTCGTAGGCCGCGACGAACGCCTCGTCGCCCAGCGGCTCGCCGTCGATGCTGATCCGCTCGGTGACGCTGACCAGGTGCGGGCTGGTGAGCATGCCGGTGCGCAGGTTCATCTCCCGCAGCAGCCGCTCGGTGAACCGGGTGGTCGAGGTCTTGCCGTTGGTGCCCGCGACGTGCACCACGGGGTGCGCCAGGTGCGGGTCGCCCAGCAGCGCCAGCACGTCGCGCACCGGGTCCAGGCGCGGCTGCACGGCGTCCTCGGGGGTGCGGGCCAGGAGCTCGGCGTGCACGGCGCGCAGGCCGCGCGCACCACCGCTCCCCCCGCTCACGGGGATCATCGTCTCGCGGGGCTCAGGCACGGGCCACCTCGACCACGACGGTCTCCCCCGGGGCCTCGGCCAGCTCCACCGACGCGGCGAGGGTCTCGCCGGCGATCCGCTCGCGGTGGGCCCGCGCCTGCTCCAGGCGGTCGGCCGGCACGGCCAGCGACAGCGCGATCCGGTCGCTGACGTGCAGCCCGGCGGTGCGCCGCGCCTCCTGCACCTGCCGGACGACGTCGTTGGCCCACCCCTCGGCGGCCAGCTCGTCGGTGACCTCGGTGCTCAGCACGACGAAGCCGCCGCCGGGCAGCGTGGCGGCCACCTGGCCCGCCGCTCCCGCGCGCTCCTCGTCGACCACGGTGGTCAGGTCGTACTCGCCGTCCTGCAGCACGATGCCGCCCGCGGCCACGGTGCCGGTGTCGTCGACCTCCCACGCCCCCGAGCGCGCGGCCTGGATGGCGAGCTGCACCTCGCGGCCGAGCCGGGGCCCGGCGGCCCGGGCGTTGACCACGAGCCTCTGGGTGATCCCGTAGGACTCGGCCACGTCGCCGCCGCCGGTGCCCCCGCCGGTCTGCTCGTCGAGGTCGACGACCTCCACCGAGCGCACGTTCACCTCGTCGGCGACCAGCGCGGCCAGCGGCGCCAGGCCGGCGGCGCCGTGCACCGCCACGGTCAGCGCCGCCAGCGGCTGGCGCACCCGCAGGCCCGCCTGCTTGCGCAGGCCCAGCGCCGCGGAGCAGACGGCGCGCGCGGTGCCCATCGAGGCCACCAGCTCGCGGGTGCCCGGGTCGGAGGGCAGGGCCGCGGCGTCGGGCCAGTCGGCCAGGTGCACGCTGCGCCCGCCGGTCAGGCCCCGCCAGACCTCCTCGGTGGTCAGCGGCAGCAGGGGGGCGGCCACCCGGCAGAGCACCTCGAGCACGGTGTGCAGGGTGTCGACGGCGTCGCGCGCGTCCTGGCCCTCGCCCCAGAAGCGGCGGCGCGAGCGGCGCACGTACCAGTTGGTGAGCCCGTCGAGGAAGACCCGCACGGCCTCGCACGCGCCGGCCAGGTCGAGCCCGTCCATCAGGCGCTCGACGTCGACCACCAGGTCGTGCAGCTCCCCGAGCACGTGCCGGTCGAGCTCGTGCGGGGAGTCGGTGCGCCAGCGGCCCACCACCCCCCGCTCGCCGTCGGGCCCGTCGGGCCCCTGCATCGCCCCGGCGTACAGGGCGAGGAACGACCAGGCGCTCCACAGCGGCAGCATCACCTGGCGCACGCCCTCGCGGATGCCGGCCTCGGTGGTGATGAGGTTCCCGCCGCGCAGCACGGGCGAGGACATGAGGAACCAGCGCATCGCGTCGGCCCCGTCGCGGGCGAAGACCTCGGAGACGTCGGGGTAGTTGCGCAGCGACTTGCTCATCTTGCGCCCGTCCTCGCCGAGCACGATGCCGTGCACCAGCGCCGAGCGGAACGCGGGCCGGTCGAACAGCGCCGTGGCCAGCACGTGCAGGGTGTAGAACCAGCCGCGGGTCTGCCCGACGTACTCGACGATGAAGTCGCCCGGGAAGTGCTCCTCGAACCACGTGGTGTTCTCGAACGGGTAGTGCACCTGGGCGAAGGGCATGGCGCCCGACTCGAACCAGCAGTCGAGCACCTCGGGCACCCGGCGCATGGTCGAGCGGCCCGTGGGGTCGTCGGGGTTGGGGCGGGTCAGCTCGTCGACGTGCGGGCGGTGCAGGTCGCTCGGGCGCACCCCGAAGTCGCGCTCGAGCTCGTCGAGGGAGCCGTAGACGTCGACGCGCGGGTGCGCGGGGTCGTCGGAGACCCACACCGGCACGGGGCTGCCCCAGAACCGGCTGCGGCTGATCGACCAGTCGCGCGCGCCCTCGAGCCACTTGCCGAACGAGCCGTCGCGCACGTGCCCGGGCACCCAGGTGATCTCCTGGTTCAGCTCGACCATCCGGTCGCGCACCGCGGTCACCTTGACGAACCAGCTGGAGACCGCGCGGTAGATCAGCGGGTTGCCGCACCGCCAGCAGTGCGGGTAGGGGTGGTCGTAGGTCTCGTGGCGCACCAGCAGGGTGCCCTCGGTGACGGCCCCGGTGCCGTCCTTGAGGTCGCGGACGATCGGCGCGTTGGCCTCGAAGACCTGCAGGCCCTCGTAGTCGGGCACCCGGGCGTCGAACCGGCCGTGGGCGTCGACGGCGACGACCGTCTCGATGCCCGCGGCGTCGGCGACGGCCTTGTCCTCCTCGCCGTAGGCGGGGGCGATGTGCACCGCGCCGGTGCCGTCGTCGGTGGTGACGTAGTCGGCGGCGAGCACCCGGTGGGCGGGCGAGGCCTCCGGGTCGTCGGCGGCGAGGTACGGGAACGGCGGCGCGTACCGGGAGCCGACGAGGTCGGCGCCGCGCAGGTGGGCCACGACCACCGGGTCCTCGCCCAGCTCGCGGGCGTAGTGCGCCAGGCGGGCCTGCGCCAGCACCACCCGGCCCAGGGCGCTGTCGACGAGCACGTAGTCGACGTCGGGGCCGACGGCGACCGCCTGGTTGCTCGGCAGGGTCCACGGGGTGGTGGTCCAGACCAGCACCCGGGCGCCCTCGGCCGGCCCGTCGAGCAGCGGGAAGCCCACCGTGACCGCCGGGTCCTGCCGCTGGCGGTAGACGTCGTCCATGCGGGTCTCGGTGTTGCTCAGCGGGGTCTCGCAGCGCCAGCAGTACGCCAGCACCCGGAAGCCCTCGTAGATGAGCCCCTTGTCCCACAGGGCCTTGAACGCCCACATCACCGACTCCATGTAGTCGGTGTCGAGGGTCTTGTAGTCGTTCTCGAAGTCGACCCAGCGGGCCTGGCGGGTGACGTACTGCTCCCACTCGCCGGTGAAGCGCAGCACCGAGGAGCGGCACACCTCGTTGAACCGGGCGACGCCCAGCTCCTCGATCTCGGCCTTGCGGGTGATGCCCAGCTGCCGCTCGGCCTCCACCTCGGCGGGCAGCCCGTGGCAGTCCCACCCGAAGCGGCGCTCGACCCGCTGCCCGCGCATGGTGCGGTAGCGGGGCACGACGTCCTTGACGTACCCGGTGAGCAGGTGCCCGTAGTGCGGCAGGCCGTTGGCGAAGGGCGGGCCGTCGTAGAAGACGTGCTCGCCGCCGCCCCCGTCGCCCGCCGGGCGCTGCTCGACGCTCGCCTCGAAGGTGCGGTCCTGGGCCCACCGGGCCAGCACCGCGGTCTCCAGGTCGGGGAAGCTCGGGGAGGCGGGCACGCTCTCGCTGCCGCTCGCCGAGGCCAGGGGGTAGGTCATCCGCTGCGCTCCGCACCGTGGTCCGTGGTCCAGGTGCGGGGACGACGGCGCCCGGCCTCGGGCGCGCCGCGGTACCACCCCGCTTGCCGCCCCGCCGCCGCCCGGAGGCGACTGCTGGACGACCGCTCGTCGACGGCGATGACGGGCCGCACCCGTCCGGTTCTACTGAGCGCCCCACCGGTCTGCGGGGCGCCGTTCTTCCGGAGGCTCGCCGGTGATGGCCGGGTCGACGCCTGTGGCCCGAGCCTATCGCCCCGCTCGCGCACCGGGGCCCTCGCCCGCGGGCGCGAGGGAGCGCCGCGCGCAGACCGGGCACCTGGAGCACGTCGTCGTCGACGCCACCGACCTCAGCCCCGACCAGTCCGCTGCCGCCGGCTGGTGGACGCGCGCGATCGAGGCGGATGATCGGGGCACGTCGTCGGGGACCGCCGGCTCTCAGGCGCCGCCGGTCGAGAGGCGGAGGGCCTCGCCGGATCCACCCCGGCCGGGCGAGAGAGGAGCAGGCGATGCGTGAGGTGGGCGCACCGGAGCCGCTCCCCCAGCGGCCCGCGGGCACGCTGGTCTGCGTGGGGTGCGCCGGGCTGGTGCCCGAAGCGCCGGGCCCGGTGCACCCGTACATGCGCGCCTCACCGGGGTGCTGGGCGCTCTACGGAGAGGTCGGGGTCCGGGTGATGACCGCCTCGGAGGTGCCGGCCGCGGGCTGGCACCACGTGGACGCCTACGCCGTCCAGCACCCCGGCGGGGCGCAGGCCGACCGGCGCCAGCGGCAGTCGGTGGCCGTCCACCTGATCACCTTGTGCCTGTTGCACGAGTTCGGTGCGTCACCGGAGCGGGCCTCAGCGCGGCGCAGCCGCACCTCCGAGCGGGTCCTGCCCGCGGTCGGGCTGCAGGACTGGCCCTACCTGCCACCGCCGGCCGACCTCGGGGCGGTGACGACCGCCGAGGTCCACGCCGCCGAGGGCGCTGAGCAGTTCTCGGAGCGCCTGACCGGATGGGCGCGGTCGGCGTGGGTGGCGTGGTCGGCCCACCACGACCTCGTCCGCACCTGGGCCACGGCCGCCAGGAGGGCCGATGGCCGGTGACCGGCCGACCGCGCCAGCGGCGACCACCTGCCCCGGGTGCGGACTCGTCGCCCCCGACCCCGGTGGGGCGGCACCGGCGGAGCACCGCGCCTCAGCGGCCTGCTCCGCCGCCTACGGGCAGGTGCTCGCCCGCTCCTACACCGACCCCGCCTGCCGGCGGGTGCACCAGATGGTCGTCGACGCCTACGCCGCCCAGCACGCCGGCGGCACCACCCGCCGCCAGGTGCAGACCGTGGCCCTGTGCCTGATGACCCTGTGCCTGTTCGTCGAGGACGACGTCGACATCACCGAGGGTCCGGCGCTGCACAAGGCGATGGTCGCCCACCGACCCGACTTCACCTGGCTGGCGCCCCCACCCCGACCCGGGCTGCTCACCGTCGCTGACGTGCTCACCGCCGAAAGCCCCACCGAGCACTGCCGGGTGGTGCGCGAGTGGGGCGCCCAGGTGTGGCAGGCGTGGTCCCCGCACCACGCCACCGTCCGCGCCTGGAACGCCCAGGCCCTGACCCCGCGGACCTGACCGACGAACCGGCCCGCGGGAGGTGGGGAGGACGCCCGAGCGGGGTAGGGGCGGTGGCATGACCACCAGCGACCTCCCCATCCCCGACTACGACCACCTCGCCCTCGGCGACCTGACCGGGCGCGTGCGCAGCCTCGACCGCGCGCAGCTGGAGGTCCTGATCGGCTTCGAGGAGCAGCACGGCGCGCGCGCCCCGGTGCTGCAGGTGATGCGGGCCCGCCGCGACCAGCTCGACGCCGGCGCGCAGCCGTCCTCCGGCGACCCCACCCCGCCCGGCACGCCCTCGTCGGTGGCGCCCAGCAGCGCGTCGGGCGACTCCAAGGTCGGCACCGCCACGACCGGCCCGCCGGTCAACCCGCCCTCGCACGGGACGCCGACCAACCCGGCCCAGCCGCGCTGACCCCGGCTGGTGGCCCACCGCGGTGTGCTCGTCGGGCGGGCGTGGAGCGGCCGTCACCAGGATGCTGGCTCAGCCGACGACACGCCGACGACACGCTGACCAAGCCGGAGTGGCGCGGGACTGCGCCAGGATCCTGGTGACGTCCTCCAGCCCGACGCGGTGCTCGGACCTCGACCGGTCCGAGCACCGCTGTCGGGTCAGCGTTCTCAGCGCCGTCCTCAGGGCCGTCCCGAGCGGCCGCGGTCCACCCGGTGCCCCTGTTCCCGCTCGAGGGCGATGGACTCCGCCCAGGACCGCATCCGAGCTGCGTACCCCTCGGCGGGGAAGGTCCCGTCGACCGAGACGTCCGCGATGGTCACGGAGGGCTCGCGCACTCGCACTGGTGGGGCGGGGAAGCGGAGGACCCCCTCGTTCGTGCCCCGGTTGCGGCGCACCCGGTCGGTCTGGACCTGCTCCAGCGCGGGGAGCCCGCCGTCGAGGTAGGCAGCGACCATCTCCCACTGACCGCCGAGCACCGTCGTCGTCACCGTGGACGGGTGCTGCAGGAGGAAGCAGGCGACGTTCAGCCCGTGGTACCGGCCCCAGGGCTGGAGCCGCTGGTGGTCCAGCGCCAGCAGGGCGTGGAACTGCGCCAGGCAGGACCCACCGCCGCCGGCGGCACCGCACTCCGGACACCGGGATCCCGCCACGGTCACGCGCGCGGTCCACGCAGCACGCTGAGCCGCCTCAGCGGACGGGGCCCGCGGCCGCCAGGACGCCCGGCAGCAGGGCCAGCACGGCGTCGACGTCGTCGGCCGTGGTCTCCGGGCCGAGGCTGAACCGCAGGGCGGTGCGCGCGAGGTCGGCGTCCAGGCCCATCGCGGTGAGCACGTGCGAGGCGTCCTCGCTCTCGGCCGAGCACGCCGAGCCCGAGGAGCACACGACCCCGGCCGCGTCGAGCTCGGCCAGCACGAGCTCGCCGCCGACCCCGGGGAGGACGACGCTGGCCGAGTTCGGCAGCCGCTGCGTGCGGTGGCCGGTCACCCGGGCGCCGGGCACGAGGCCGAGCACCCCGGCCAGCAGCCGGTCGCGCAGCGCCGTCAGGCGCGGCGCCTCTGCGGGGCGGGCGGCGTCGGCGAGGGCCAGCGCGGCCGCGGCGGCGACGGCGGAGGCGACGTCGGCGGTGCCCGAGCGGCGCCCGCGCTCCTGCCCGCCGCCGTGGAGCACCGGCTCCAGGGGCACGGCGCCGCGCACCGCCAGCAGGCCCGCCCCGCGCAGCCCGCCGAGCTTGTGCCCGCTGACCGCGAGGCTGTCGACGCCGAGGTCGTCCAGGCGCACCGGCAGCTGCCCGGCCGACTGCACGGCGTCGGTGTGCAGCACCACCCCGAGCGGCCGGCACAGGGCGGCGACCTCGGCCAGCGGCTGCACGGTGCCCACCTCGTTGTTGGCGTGCACCACCGCGCACAGCGCCGTGCGGTCGGTGAGCACGGCGGCCAGGTGGTCGAGGTCGACCACCCCGTCGCCGTCCACCCCGACGACGTCGAGGGTGAAGCCCTCGCGCACCAGCGCCCGGGCGGGCTCGAGGACGGCGGCGTGCTCGACCGCGGTGGTCACCACGTGGCGGCGGCCGGTGGCGGCGGCCGCGGCGCGGGCGATCCCGAGGACGGCGAGGTTGTCGGCCTCGGTGCCGCCGGAGGTGAACACCACCTCGCCGGGGCGCACGCCCAGCACGGCGGCGGCCCGCTCGCGGGCCCCCTCGAGAGCGGCGCGGGCGGCGCGGCCGGGCTCGTGGACGCTGGCCGGGTTCGCCGTCACCGCGGTCAGGTAGGGCCAGGCCGCCTCGAGCACGGCGCGCCGGGGCGGCGAGGTGGCGGCGTGGTCGAGGTAGATCACGCCAGGCCCACCTCGACGTCGAGCCCCAGGTCGAGCGCCGGCGCGGCCTGCGTCAGGGCGCCGACCGAGACCAGGTCGACGCCGGTCGCGGCGACCGCGGCGACGGTCTCCAGCCGCACCCCGCCGCTGGCCTCGACCAGGGCCCGCCCGGCGACCCGCTCGACGCCGGCGCGCAGGTCGGGCAGGGCGAAGTTGTCCAGCAGCACCACGTCGACGCCCGCGGCGAGCACGGCGTCGAGCTGGTCGAGGCGGTCGACCTCGACCTCGACGACGGTGGTGTGCGGCACCCGCTCGCGCACCGCGCGCAGGCCCGCGGTGAGGTCGGTGCCGCTCGCGGCGAGCACGGCGAGGTGGTTGTCCTTGACCAGCACCGCGTCGGAGAGGGTGCGCCGGTGGTTGTGCCCGCCGCCGCAGCGCACCGCGTAGCGCTCCAGGCCGCGCAGGCCCGGGGTGGTCTTGCGGGTGTCGGTCACCCGGGCGCGGGTGCCGGCGACGGCCTCGACGAAGCGGGCGGTCAGCGTGGCGACGCCGGACAGGTGCTGGACGAGGTTCAGCGCCACCCGCTCCGCGCGCAGCACCGCGTGGGCGCTGCCCTCGACGGTGGCCAGCACGTCGCCGGCGGCGAAGCGCCCGCCGTCACCGCAGGCGCCCGCCGCGGTGCGCACGGCCCCGCCGGTGAGCTCCGCGGCCCGGCCCATCGCCAGGGCCACGGCGTCGATCCCGGCGAGCACCCCGGGCTCGCGGGCGCGCAGCACCGCCCGGGCGGTGGCGCCGGCGGGCACCAGGGCCTCCGTGGTGAGGTCGCCCCAGGGCGCGTCCTCGGCCAGCGCCCGGTGCACCACCTCGACGAGGTCGCCGTGCG
>CADCUY010000600.1 GCA_902806005.1 uncultured Quadrisphaera sp.
AGCGAGGTGCCGTGGGCGGGGTCCGCTGGACGGTCGACGAGCCGCCGCGCGCCGCGCTGTGGCACGGCGGTACCGAGGTGCTGCTCGCCCCGCTCGCCGGCGACCCGCTGAGCAGCGCCTGCGGCTTCGCCGCGGACGGCACCGTCGTCGGGCGCAGCCACAGCGGCTCCCGCTCGCGGGCCGTGGCCTGGACGGACGGCCGGGCGGTGGACCTCGGGCACCTCGGTGGCGGGACGGCGGCCGCGGCGGCCGCGAACGCCGCTGGGGACGTCGTCGGCTGGAGCACCCGTCGCGACGGGGCGGTCCGGGCCGTGCTGTGGCGCGCCGGTGCCACGATCGACCTGGGGACCCTCGGGGGCGGGCGCAGCGCTGCCACCGCGATCGACGCCGCAGGTCGGGTCGTCGGGTGGTCGACGACCGCTTCGGGCGCGGTGCGCGCCGTCCTGTGGCACGACGGCCGCGCGGCCGACCTCGGGACGCTCGGCGGGTCGAGCCGGGCCCAGGGCATCGGCGATGACGGGACCGTGGTCGGGTGGAGCCAGGCCGCGGCGGGCGGTGAGGACCGTGCGTTCGCCTGGCGCGAGGGGGTGTTGACGGACCTCGGGGCCCTCGGAGGCACCTACAGCCGTGCGCGGGGCGTGAACCGGCACGGCGTCGTCGTGGGGGAGGCGAGCACCGGCGCCGGGAGCCTCGGCGTCGCCCTGCGGCGAGGGGGCTGGAGCTGGGAGGCCCACGCCTTCCGCACCCTCGCACCGCGCAGCGGCTGAGCGCTCAGGCCGCGCTGCTGCGGTCGGTCCCCGCTGGCCCGGCCACCCCGTGCAGCAGGTTCCGCACCAGCGCCCGGGCGACGTCCTCGGTCAGCGGCTGGTCGGGCACCAGCAGCCGGTGGTAGCAGGCCCCCCACAGCTGGTCGACGACCAGCTCCGGATCGAGGTCGGCCCGCAGCTGCCCCCGCTCCTTGGCGCGCTCCAGGACCTGCACGGCCAGCAGCCGACGGGGGCTGGAGTAGCGCTGCCGGTAGACCGCGGCGAGGTCGTGGTCGGTCTGCGCCTGCCCGATCAGCTCGGCCACCACCTGCCCCGCCCGGGTCCCGGTGAGCAGGTGCACGAAGGCGGTGAGCTGCTCGGTCAGGTCGGCCTCGACGTCGCCGGTGTCGGCGAAGGCCAGGGCGTCCTCGACGGTGGTGACGTACCCGTCCAGGGCCAGGGCGCCCTTGGACGGCCACCACTTGTAGATCGTCATCCTGCTGACCCCGGCCAGGGTGGCGACCCGTCCGATGGTGAACGCCCCCATGCCCTCGGCCATCAGGAGCCGCCCCGCGGCGTCCAGGACGGCGGCCCGCACCTCCGCGGCGGGGCGCCGCCCGCGTCCTGGCCGCTCGGCTGCGACGAGCGCGCTCGCGTCGCCGGTCGCCGGTCGCTCGGTGCTCGGTGCTCGGTGCTGGTCCATGGGGGACTCCCTCCTGCTGCGTCCCCGAAGCATATGTGGACATGGAGCCCATGTGGTGGTTATATGGATGTCACGTCCACAACAGCCTCGGTAGCAGCCGCAGCCACGGACGAGGACGAGGAGCGCCATGACGACGACGACCAGCACGACGAGCACGACCGGCACCGCCCCTGGCCGGGTCGCGATCGTGACCGGTGCCTCGAGCGGCATCGGGCTGCAGAGCGCGGAGCGGCTGGCCGCGGACGGCCTGGCCGTGGTGGCGGTGTACGCCAGCAACGACCGGGCGGCGAACGAGGTCGTCGAGGGCATCACCGCCGCGGGAGGCACCGCGATCGCGGTGAAGGCCGACGTCGCGGACGAGGTGCAGATGGGGGAGGTGTTCGCGACCGCGGAGCGCGTGTACGGCGGGGTGGACGTGGTGGTCAACGCCGCCGGGGTGATGATCCTCAAGCCGGTGGTCGACTTCGACCTGGCCGACCTGGACCGGATGCACCGGACGAACATCCGCGGCTCGTTCGTCGTCGCGCAGCTGGCCGCGCGCACGGTGCGCCCGGGGGGTGCGGTGATCGCGTTCTCGACGTCGGTCGTGCGGCTGGCGCTGCCGACGTACGCGGCGTACACCGCGTCCAAGGGGGCGGTGGACGCGATGACCCTGGTGCTGGCCAAGGAGCTGCGCGGGCGGGACGTGACCGTCAACACGGTGGCGCCGGGGCCGACGGCGACGCCGCTGTTCCTCGACGGCAAGGACGAGGCGACGGTGGAGCGGATGGCGAAGATGAACCCGATCGAGCGCCTGGGCACACCGGACGACATCGCCGAGGTCGTCTCCTTCCTCGCCGGGCCCGGACGGTGGGTCAACGGGCAGACCCTGTACGTCAACGGCGGCATGGCCTGATCCCCGAGGCCGTCGTGACCACGGGGCGTCGAGCCGGGTCAGGGCGATGACCGCCCGCGCCGTTGCCGCCTCCTGCGCCGCCGAGGTCGCCCTCTGCCGGGCCGGACGTCACCGAGCGTTCACCGTTCAGTGACGTTCGGCGTCCGGTTCGTCCCTTATGGTCACCGAGTCCTGCAGGTGACGATGAGGCGGTGGCGGTGCTCGGTACGCGTGGTGCGAGGACGAGGGCGTGGAGCGCCGTCGCGGCGGTGCCCCTGGCCCTGACGGTGCTGGTGGGCGCGGGCGCCCCGGCCGCCCGGGCGGAGGCGCCGGCGGCGGCGGACTTCCCGGACGAGGCGCCCGAGCGCCCCGACCGGTACCGCGACGGCGACACCGGCTGCGTCTTCGACGATCCCGTGCGCGAGGACGGTTGCCTCACCGGCGCCACCCAGCACCTGGTCGGCGAGGTCGAGGACGGCTTCGACGTGGCGCCCGGCAGCTGCTGGGACGAGCACGCGTGGAACCCCAGCAGCGACCACCCGAAGGGCCGGGCCTGCGACTACACCTTCGGGCGGATCGGGGAGTTCCCCGCCGAGGACGACGAGGAGGACGGCTGGCTGCTCGCCGACTGGCTGCGCGACCACGCCGAGCGGCTCGACGTGCGCTACGTCATCTGGGACGGGCGGATCTGGGTCCGCGGCGACGAGGAGTGGCGCGACTACACCGGCGGCGGCGTGTACGACCCGGAGGACCCGACCGGGGGCCACTACGACCACGTGCACGTCAGCCTGGCCTCCTGACGCGGGCGGCCGGGGGGGTCACTCGCCGACCCGGCCGTCGAGCAGCTCGCGGACCACGTCGGCGTGACCGACGTGCCGAGCCGTCTCCTGCAGCAGGTGCAGCAGGATCCACCCGAGGGTCGGGGCGTCCTCCGAGCGCGTGAAGCGGCCACCGGTCGCGGCCCGCGCGGTGAGCGGCACCCCCTCGACCACCGCCCGGGAGACCTCCCACTGGGCCCGCAGGTCCGCGACGACCTGCTCCGCCGCGGCCCCGGCCGGCACGGCCCAGCGCCCGTCGGGCCCGGCGTCCCGCCACGGGTCGGCGACCGGCTCGGCGCGGAAGCCCCACACCAGCCACCGCCGCTCGACGGCGGTCAGGTGCACGAGCAGCTC
Source organism: uncultured Quadrisphaera sp. (assembly GCA_902806005.1). GTDB lineage: Bacteria > Actinomycetota > Actinomycetes > Actinomycetales > Quadrisphaeraceae > CADCUY01. Next base: position 3,496 of record CADCUY010000600.1, read on the forward strand.
CAGCAGGCTCCACCCCGAGGGCAGCGGGCTCGTGCGCACCTGGGCCTCGCTCAGCCCCTCGACCGCGCGCAGCAGCCGCGCCCGGTGCAGCTCCAGCTGCGCGAGCATCACGGCAGCGGGGTCCTCGAGGTGGCGCGGCGGCTCGTCGTCGTCCCGCCCCGGGCGCCACGCCCCCGGCTCCTGGCGGGGGTCCGTCGACGACGTCCTGCTCGGCTCGGCCACCCCCCGGTGTACCGCGTCCCGGGCGGTCGCGCTCGACACGCCCGCCGGCGCTGACCACACTGCGGCCGTGGACGTCGAGGAGCGGCGGGCGCGGCTGGTGGACCGGCAGCTCACCGCCGCCTCCGCCGTCGACGCCGCGCGGGCCGTGGTGGTGCTGCACGCCACCGACCCCGCGACGGTGCACCTCTCGGTGCTCGCCCGCTGCCCGGGCCTGACCGTCGACGACGTCGCCCGCGAGGCCTACGACGAGGGCCTGCTGGTGCGGATGATGGCGATGCGGCGCACCCTCTTCGCGGTGCCGGCCGAGCTGGTGCCCGTCGTGCACGCGGCGGCGTCGCTCGACGTCGCGGCCACGCTGCGCCGCGGGCTGCTCAAGCAGCTGGCCACCCTGCCCACCGACCCGGTGCTGCCCGAGGACCTCGAGGGCTGGCTGGCCGGCGTCGAGGACGGCGTCACGGCGGCGGTCGAGCGCCTCGGCTCGGCCTCCGGGGCGGAGCTGGGCCGGGCCGAGCCCCGGCTGCGCACCGCGCTGCTGCCGACGACGACCAAGTCCTACGACGTCCGTCGCACCATCGCCACACAGGTGCTCACGCTGATGGGCGCCGAGGGTCGGCTCGTGCGGGCCCGGCCGATGGGCGCCTGGACCACGCGGCAGCACACCTGGGAGCCCGCGTCCGCGCGCTGGCCCGGCGGCATCGAGCCCCTCGACCCCGACCTGGCGCGCGCCCGCCTCGTCGACGCCTACCTGCGCCGGTTCGGGCCGGCCACCGAGGCCGACGTCGCGTGGTGGACCGGCTGGGGGCAGCGCACGACCCGCCGGGCCCTGGCCGCGCTCGAGGTCGCCGAGCACGCCGGCGGCCTGGTGATGGCCGACGACACCGCGCCGACCGACCCCCGCGAGCCCGTGGCGGTGCTCCTGCCCGCGCTGGACCCCACGCCGATGGGGTGGAAGCAGCGCGAGTGGTTCCTGCCCGAGGACCACGGCGAGCTCTACGACACCTTCGGCAACATCGGCCCGACGATCTGGTGGGGTGGCGAGGTGGTCGGCGGGTGGGCGGTGCGCCCGGACGGATCGGTCGCGACCGAGCTGGTGCGCGACCGCGGCGACGAGGCCCGACGCGCGGTGGGCGCCGCCGCGGAGGCGCTGACCGGGCGGCTGGGGGGAGCCGTGGTGGTGCCGTCGTTCCGCACGCCGCTCGAGCGCCGCCTCAGCCGGGCCTGAGCCGCCGGGTCGCGGGCGGCGGCCGGTGCCGCCAGGCTCGTCGCCCATGGGACTGTTCCGGAGCCTGCTCTACAGCGCGCTGCTCGACCGGTTGCTGGGCCGCGGGCGCGGCGGGGCGGTCGACCCGCGCCGCTACGGGCCCCGCTACGGCGCCGGGCCGGGGTACGGGTCGGGCCCGCGGCCGCCCGCACGGCGGAACGGGATCCGCTTCGCCGGGCCGCTGCCGTACTACCAGGGCACCACCCGGCGCGGCTCGCGCGTGAGCGTGGGCGGCTGCTGCCTGCCGATCCCGCTCACCGTGCTGGCGACGGCGACCGCCGTGGTGCTGGGGCGCCGGCACCTCACGCCCTGACCCCTCGGCGGCCGACCCTGGACGAGCGCTGCTCAGGAGCCGGAGCGCTGGCGGGGCAGGGCGTGGGTCGCGAGCAGCGCCGAGAGCCGGCGGCGGTCGGCGGCGCGCTGCTCCGCGCGCAGCTGCTCGATGAGCCAGTGCCCCGAGCCCTGCACGTCGGCGTCGACGGCGGCGTCGGGGGTGCGGGTGGCGAGGTCGGTGGTGGCCATGGGTGCCTCCGGGGCATGGCGGGTGGGGCGCGCGGGCCGGTCGGCCCGCCGTGTCGTCACAGCATCGACACCATCCGCCACCGTGCGTAGCGCTTTCGTCACATCGCCGCAACGAGTTCGTCGACGGCGCGCTGCACCTCCGGGACGAAGGCGGTGAAAGGGGTCACCTCCACCCGGCGGCGGCTGCCGCTGCCCATCCGCTTCCACGTGCCGGCCACCTGCCCACCGACCACGACGGTCGGCAGGAACATCCCGTTGCCGCCCGGCACGATGCGGCTCGCGTGCTCCGCCGGCAGCACCGCGCTGCGGTCGGTGCACCCGAGCAGGAACTCGTCGAAGCCGGGCAGCAGGAACACCCCCTCGGCGCGCGCCCGGCACGCGGCGAGCGCGTCGGCCGTGCCCGCGCCCATCCAGTGCTCGACCCCGTCGACCTCCACCCGCTCCAGCTGCGGGGCGGCCACGGCCAGCCCGGCGCGCACGTCGGCCATGACCAGCTTGGTCCAGCCCGCGAGGTCCTTGACGGTCACGGGCCCGTGGCTGGTGGCGTAGCGCAGCGCCCACGCGCCGAGCGCCTCCTCGCGCTCGGCGAAGACCCTGCGCCCGGAGGGCGGCACCCACTCGTCGAGCAGCACCAGCAGCTGCTCGTTCCCGTGCACCGGCCCGAAGCACACGACGCCCGTCTGGGCCAGGTGCCAGAGCAGGTGGTAGCTGCGCTGGGCCACACCGAGCAGCCCCGCCTCGTCCCAGAGGGCCACCAGGGCGTCGCGGGTGAGCCGCCGCCCCCCGGACAGCGCGGCCACGGCCACCTCGCGGGCCCGCTCGAGGTGGGAGGGCTCGAGGCCCAGGGCCGCCCGGCGCGAGGCGGCGCCGGCCACGAGCCGCTCGGTGGTCAGCGAGAGCATCCACGGCAGGTCCTCCGCCGCGACCAGGTGCAGGGTGCCGCGCATCGGCCACGAGCGCACGACCTCGCCGGCGTCCAGGGCGGCCTCGACGCCGGCGCGCGTGCCGTCCGCGGTGCGCAGGGCGATCGAGGCCAGGGCTCCGGGGTAGTCCTGCGCCTGGGCCGCGCCGAGCCAGCGGACGACGTCGGCGGCGGTGCCGGACGGCGCGGCCAGGCGCTGCGCCGCGAGCCGCAGCAGCCCGACCTCACGAGGAGTGGTCACGGCCGCCGACGCTAGCGCCGCCCACCGACGCCGGAGGGGCGTAGGGCGGGAGCGGATGGGTACGGGCACCGCATGGCGATGACCGACCCCTTCCTTCCCGGTTCCGACGACGCCGGTGCGGACGCCGGCAACACCCTCCCCGGCGATGACGGCCTCGCCGGCGGCGGCGAGCAGGTGCCCGGCGAGCAGGCCCCTGGCGACGACGCGGCGCACGGCCCGGTCGCGGACGACCAGGACCCGCCCATCCGCAGGCCCGACACCCAGCCCTCGCGCCTGGCCTGAGCGCTCCCGGTCGCGCCCCCGACCCGGGGGCGTGATCATGGCCGTCCATGACGGCCTTCGGCGTCCACGCCTCCCACGAGCAGGTCCACCCCAGCGCCCTGCTGGCCATGGCGCAGCGCGCCGAGGAGGTGGGCTTCACCGCGGCGATGTGCTCCGACCACTTCTCGCCCTGGTCGGAGCGCCAGGGCCACTCGGCCTTCGCCTGGGCCTGGCTGGGCGCGGCCCTGCAGTCCACCGGCCTGCCGTTCGGCGTGGTCAACGCCCCGGGGCAGCGCTACCACCCGGCGATCATCGCCCAGGCCTGCGCCACCCTGGAGGAGATGTTCCCCGGCCGGTTCTGGGTGGCCCTGGGCACCGGTGAGGCCTCCAACGAGCACATCACCGGCGGCGGGTGGCCCCGCAAGGACGTGCGCAACGCCCGCCTGCTCGAGTGCGTGCAGATCATGCGCGCCCTGTTCGCCGGCGAGGAGGTCAGCCACGACGGCCTGGTCACCGTCGACCGCGCCCGGCTGTGGACCAAGCCCTCGGCACCGCCGCCCCTGATCGGCGCCGCGGTCACCCCGCAGACCGCAGCGTGGGTCGCCGGCTGGGCCGACGGCCTCGCCACCACCGACCAGCCCGGCCACGCCGAGCGCGACGTCATCGCCGCCTACCGCGACGCCGGCGGCGAGGGGCGCACCGTCGTCCAGGTGCACCTGTCGTACGCGCGCACCGACGAGGAGGCGCTGGCGCTGGCCCACGACCAGTGGCGCACCAACATCTTCGCGCCGCCGGTCTGCTGGGACCTGCACACCGCGGCGGAGTTCGACACCGTCGGCGAGCAGGTCACCCCCGAGGCCGTGGCCCGCTCGGTCTTCGTCTCCTCCGACCCCGCGCAGCACGTCGCGCACCTGCAGGAGCTGGTCGACCTCGGCTTCGACGAGGTCTACCTGCACCACGTGGGCCAGGAGCAGCAGGAGTGGCTCGAGGTCTTCGGCGCCGAGGTGCTGCCCCAGCTCGACGTCACCCCCCGGGTGCCCAGCGGCGAGCGCGCCCCGGAGCCGGCCCAGCAGCCGGCCGGGGTGGGCGCGTGAGGATCACCGACACCGCCGACCTGTGGTGGAAGACCGCCGTCGTCTACTGCCTGGACGTCGAGACCTACCTCGACTGGGACGGCGACGGCACCGGCGACCTCACCGGCCTGGTGCACCGGATCGACCACCTCGCCGACCTCGGCGTCACCTGCCTGTGGCTGATGCCGCTCTACCCGAGCCCGGACCGCGACGACGGGTACGACATCACCGACTTCTACGGCGTCGACCCGCGCCTGGGCACGCACGGCGACCTGGTCGAGGTCATCCGCACCGCCCGCGACCGGGGGATGCGCGTGATCGTCGACCTGGTGGTCAACCACACCTCCGACCAGCACCCCTGGTTCCTCTCCGCGCGGTCCAGCCGCGACTCGCCCTACCGCGACTTCTACGTCTGGCGCGACGAGCCGCCGGCCGAGCAGCCGGAGGTGGTCTTCCCCGACCAGGAGACCAGCGTGTGGACCTACGACGAGGCCGCGGGGCAGCACTACCTGCACCGGTTCTACAAGCACCAGCCCGACCTCGACGTGGCCAACCCGAAGGTGCGCGACGAGGTCGCCAAGATCATGTGCTTCTGGCTCTCCCTGGGCATCTCGGGCTTCCGCGTCGACGCGGTGCCGTTCTTCCTCGAGACGCAGGGCGCTGAGGACGCGGCGGCCCTGCCGGAGCCCCACGAGTACCTGCGCGCCCTGCGCAGCATCCTCGGGCGGCGCGCGGGCGACGGCGTGCTGCTGGGCGAGGTGAACCTGGCCCGCGAGGAGCAGCTGGCCTTCTTCGGCGGCGGGCCCGAGACCCACGGCGGAGGCGGCGACGAGCTGACGATGCAGTTCGACTTCATCACCATGCAGCGGATGTACCTGGCCCTGGCCCGCCGCGACGCCGCGCCCCTGGTCGAGGCCCTGGCCAGCCGGCCCCCGACGTCGCCGGACTCCCAGTGGGCCACCTTCGTGCGCAACCACGACGAGCTCACCCTCGACAAGCTGACCGACGACGAGCGGGGCGAGGTGTTCGCCGCCTTCGGCCCCGACGAGTCGATGCAGGTCTACGGCCGCGGACTGCGCCGTCGCCTGCCGCCGATGCTCGACGGCGACCCGGCGCGGATCCGGATGGTCTACAGCCTGCTGTTCTCCCTGCCGGGCACGCCGGTGCTGTTCTACGGCGAGGAGATCGGGATGGGGGAGGACCTCCGCGCCGAGGGCCGGTTCGCCGTCCGCACCCCGATGCAGTGGACGGACGAGCCCTCCGGCGGGTTCTCCACCGCGCCGGCCGACCAGTTCCCGGGGCCCGTGGTGCAGGGGCGCTTCGCCCCGGAGCACGTCAACGTCGCCGACCAGCGCCGCGACCCGGGGTCGCTGCTGAGGTTCGTGCAGACGCTCGCCCGCCGCTACCGCGAGTGCCCCGAGCTGGGCTGGGGGTCCCTGGAGGTGCTCGACCAGCCGCACCGGTCGGTGCTCGCGCACACCGTCACCTGGGACGACGGCTGCCTGCTGGCCCTGCACAACCTCGGGCCCGACCCCGTGCGCGTGCCGCTGGTGCTGCCGGGCACCGGGCCGGGCGACCGGCTCGCCGACCTGCTCGTCGACGGCGTCGGGGCGGTGGAGGCCGCCGCCGCGGACGACCGGCCGCTCGGGCCGGACGGCGCGACGGAGCTGGCGCTGGACGGGCACGGGTACCGCTGGCTGCGGCTGGTGCGCCCCGGCGACCGCCGGCTGCTGTAGCCGCGCTCAGAGGGTCGGGAAGTACCGGCCCGGCTCCTCGTCGCGCTCGTGCATCGGGGCCCGGGGGCCGACGCCGACGATCAGCGGGTCGGGGCTCCCGACCACCTCCGGGTCCTTGTCGTCGTAGTCGAGGGTGGAGAGGACGTGCCGCATCGCCTCGGTGCGGGCGCGCTTCTTGTCGTTGCTCTTGACCACCGTCCACGGCGCGTCGGCGGTGTCGGTGTAGAAGAACATCGCCTCCTTGGCCTGGGTGTAGTCGTCCCAGCGGTCGAGCGACTCGAGGTCCATCGGGCTGAGCTTCCAGCGCCGCACCAGGTCGACCTGGCGCTGGGCGAAGCGGCTGCGCTGCTCCGAGCGCGAGACGGAGAACCACAGCTTCACCAGGTGGATGCCGCTGCGGGTGAGCATCCGCTCGAGCTCGGGCGCCTCGCGCATGAACTCCAGGTACTCCGCCGGCGTGCAGAACCCCATCACCCGCTCGACGCCGGCCCGGTTGTACCAGGACCGGTCGAACATGACGATCTCCCCGGCCGTGGGCAGGTGCGCGATGTAGCGCTGGAAGTACCACTGCCCGCGCTCGCGGTCGTCGGGCTTCTCCAGGGCCACGACGCGGGCGCCGCGGGGGTTCAGGTGCTCGGTGAAGCGCTTGATCGTGCCGCCCTTGCCCGCGGCGTCACGGCCCTCGCAGATCAGGACCACCCTGGCGCCGGTGCGCTTGACCCAGCCCTGCATCTTCAGCAGCTCGATCTGCAGCGCGCGCTTGAGCCGCTCGTACTCCTTGCGCGACATCTTCTTCTCGTAGGGGTAGTCCTCGCGCCAGGTGACCTCGGCCGCCTGGGCCACCGCCCCGGCGTCGGCGGTGGCTCCGAGCTCCTCGAGGTCGTCGAGCACCTCCAGGGCGCCGGCGTCCTGAGCGGTGCTGTCCGGTGGCGTGCTGGCCATCCCCCGATCCTCGTGCTCGGCCCGGCCGACGGCACCCCGGGGCGCCGCTGCGTGAGCGCGGTCCGACGGCCGGTGAGAGCGGGCCGCCGACCGGGGTGGCCGGGCGCGCGCACGGCGGGCGCTCGCTGCCTCCGCGCGCCCGGCGCCCCTACGGTGCGGCGCATGGCCAGCGACGACGGGCTCGTGGGCGAGCTCGCCGCCCGCATGCAGCGTGCGGACG
>CADCUY010000601.1 GCA_902806005.1 uncultured Quadrisphaera sp.
GCGGGCCTCGAGCGCCTAGCGGCGGCACGGGCGCGCGGGGCGGCGGCGGCCCTCCGCCTCGCGGGGGGCGTGGGACCATGGAGCAGTGCCAGCCATCGCCCCCGGCCCCGCCGCGACCGCACGCGCCGGGGTCGCCCCCGCGGCGACCGACCCGGCCCGCCTGCGCAACTTCTGCATCATCGCCCACATCGACCACGGCAAGTCCACGCTCGCCGACCGGATGCTCCAGATCACCGGGGTGGTCGACGCCCGGGCCATGCGGGCGCAGTACCTGGACCGGATGGACATCGAGCGCGAGCGCGGCATCACCATCAAGTCGCAGGCGGTGCGGATGCCGTGGGAGGTCGACGGCACCGTCCACGCCCTGAACATGATCGACACCCCGGGGCACGTCGACTTCACCTACGAGGTCTCCCGCTCCCTGGCCGCGTGCGAGGGCGCGGTGCTGCTGGTCGACGCCGCGCAGGGCATCGAGGCGCAGACCCTGGCGAACCTGTACCTGGCGATGGAGAACGAGCTGGCGATCGTGCCGGTGCTGAACAAGATCGACCTGCCGGCGGCGCAGCCGGAGCGGTACGCCGAGGAGCTGGCCTCGCTGGTGGGCGTGGAGCCGGACGACGTGCTGCGGGTCTCGGGCAAGACCGGCGTCGGCGTCCCCGAGCTGCTCGACCGCATCGTCGGGGCCGTGCCCGCGCCGGTCGGCGACCCCGACGCCCCGACCCGGGCGATGATCTTCGACTCCGTCTACGACACCTACCGCGGCGTGGTCACCTACGTCCGCGTCGTCGACGGGCGGCTGAGGCCGCGCGAGAAGATCGTCATGATGTCGACCCGCGCCACCCACGAGCTCCTGGAGATCGGGGTGAGCTCCCCGGAGCCGGCGCCCAGCGAGGGCCTCGGCGTGGGCGAGGTGGGCTACCTGATCACCGGCGTGAAGGACGTGCGCCAGAGCCGGGTCGGCGACACCGTCACCAGCGCGGCCCGCCCGTCGACGGTCACCGCGGGGCAGTACGAGGACCCCAAGCCCATGGTCTTCTCGGGGCTGTTCCCCATCGACGGCTCCGACTACCCGCTCCTGCGCGACGCCCTCGACCGGCTCAAGCTCAACGACGCCGCGCTGAACTACGAGCCGGAGACCTCCGTGGCCCTCGGCTTCGGCTACCGCTGCGGGTTCCTCGGCCTGCTCCACCTGGAGATCACCCGCGACCGCCTCGAGCGGGAGTTCGGGCTCGACCTCATCGCCACGGCCCCGTCGGTGGTCTACGAGGTGACCCTGGACGACGGGCGCGAGGTCACCGTGACCAACCCCAGCGAGTACCCCGCGGGCAAGGTCGGCGAGGTGCGCGAGCCGGTGGTGAAGGCGACGGTGCTCACGCCGTCGGAGTTCATCGGCACCGTGATGGAGCTGTGCCAGCAGCGGCGCGGCGAGCTCCTCGGCATGGACTACCTCTCGCCCGAGCGGGTGGAGATGCGCTACACGCTGCCGATGGCGGAGATCGTCTTCGACTTCTTCGACCACCTGAAGTCGCGCACCCGCGGCTACGCCAGCTTCGACTACGACCTGGTCGGCGACCAGGCCGCCGACCTGGTGAAGGTCGACATCCTGCTCCAGGGCGAGCAGGTCGACGCGTTCAGCGCGATCGTGCACCGCGACAAGGCCTACGCCTACGGGCTGATGATGGCCGGCAAGCTGAAGGACCTCATCCCGCGCCAGCAGTTCGAGGTGCCGGTGCAGGCCGCGATCGGCGCCCGGGTGATCGCCCGCGAGACCGTGCGCGCGATCCGCAAGGACGTGCTCGCCAAGTGCTACGGCGGCGACATCACGCGCAAGCGCAAGCTGCTGGAGAAGCAGAAGGAGGGCAAGAAGCGGATGAAGATGGTCGGCCGGGTCGAGGTGCCCCAGGAGGCCTTCATCGCCGCGCTGAGCAGCGACCAGGGCAGCGCCAAGGAGGCCAAGGCGCGCTGAGCCCGGGCGGATCGGTGCGGCCCCGGGCGGCCCGGTGCGGCCAGGAGCGTCAGGTGGGTGCCGGCGCGTCGGCGAGCGTGACCACGAGGTCGGCCAGGCGCCGCCCGGCCGCCACCAGCTCGGCGTTGCGCTGGTCGGAGCCGCGCGCCCACACCCGCGCCTCGTCGGGGGCCCGGCCGTGCTCGACGTGCCGCGCGACCAGGCGCGCCAGCCGCAGGTCCTCGTCGACCTCGACGAACCACACCTCGTCCAGCGCCTCCCGCGCGGCGGCCCAGTGCGGCCCGTGCTCCGCGCCGAGCAGCAGGTAGTTGCCCTCGGTGACCACCAGCGGCACCTCGGGCCGCACCGGGATCGCCGAGCCGATCGACTCCTCCAGGTGCCGGTCGAAGCGCGGCGCGTGCACGACGTCGGTCGCGGTGCGCAGCCGGGCCAGCAGCGCCGCGTAGCCCCCGGCGTCGAAGGTGTCGGGCGCCCCCTTGCGCTCGGCGCGGCCCCAGGCGACCAGGGTGGACGAGGCGAGGTGGAACCCGTCCATCGGCGCCACGACGGCGACCTCGGGGCCGAGCGCCTCGGCGACCTGCGCGGCCAGGGTCGACTTGCCGGCGCCGGGCGCGCCCGTGATGCCCAGCAGGCGCCGCCGCCCGGGCTGCGCCGAGGCCGCCAGGGCCCGGGCCCGGGCCACGAGGTCGGCGATGGTCGTGAGGGGGCTCACCGGCGCGTCCACGTGCGCCAGTATCGGGGGCGTGCCCGAGACGACCACCGCCCCCGCCCCCGCCGAGGCGCCGACCGCGCCGGGCTCGCTGCTGGCGGTGTGCCGCGTGCACGCCCTGCACCCCGACCCGGGCACGGTCGGCGTCACCGCCATCGACAAGCGCCCGGTCGCCGGGCCGGTGCTGGTGCGCCCGCTCGGGCTGTTCGCCGACGTCCAGGCCGACCGCAAGGACCACGGCGGCCTGGACAAGGCGGTGTACGCCTACGCCCAGGAGTCCGCCGACACCTGGTCGGCGCAGCTGGGCCGCGAGGTGGTGCCCGGGCTGTTCGGCGAGAACCTGCGCACCAGCGGCGTCGACGTCGACGGCGCGGTGATCGGCGAGCGCTGGCAGGTGGGGCCCGAGGGCACCGGGCCGCTGCTCGAGGTGACGATGCCCCGCACCCCGTGCGCGACGTTCGGCCGCCACCTGGGCGAGGAGCGCTGGGTGCGCCGGTTCACCCAGGGCGGCCTGCCCGGGGCCTACCTGCGCGTGCTGGCCGCCGGGAGCCTCGCCGCGGGCGACGCGGTGCGGGTCGTGCACCGCCCCCCGCACGGGGTCAGCGTCGGCGGCTGGTTCCGCCGGCCGGTGGCCGCCAGCGCCCGCGCGCTGCTGGACGCCCAGGAGGCCGGCCAGGTGCGGCTGGCCGAGGCGCTGACGGCCTACCTGCTGCCGGTGCTCGCCCGCTGACCCC
>CADCUY010000602.1 GCA_902806005.1 uncultured Quadrisphaera sp.
GTGCTCTTCCGATCTCCCAGCTGACCCAGCCCGCCGAGCCCCGGACCACCCGGGCCGGGCGGCGCCGGGCTCCGGTCGCCGCCGTGGTCCTCGACCACGAGCTCGACCGCGTCCGGGTGGTAGCGCAGCCGCACCTCGGCGCGCGCCCCGGGGCCGGCGTGCTTGCGCGCGTTGGTCAGCGCCTCCTGGGCCAGGCGGTACACGGTGAGGCCCGTGGTGGCCGGCACCGGGCGCGGGCGGCCGTCGACGGTCAGCGCGGCCGGCGTCCCCGACGCCTGCGCCTGGGCCACGAGCCCCGGCAGCTGGTCGACGCCCAGGGCGGAGGGCGCCTGCGAGGCCGCTGCCGCCGTCGCCTGCTCGCCGTCGCTGCGCAGGGCCACCAGCACCCGGTGCATCTCGTCCACGGCCGAGCGGGCGCTGGACTCGATGGTGGCCAGCGCCCCGCTCGCGCGTGCGGGCGCGGTGAGCAGCACGCGCCGGGCCGCGGCGGCCTGCACCCCCATGGCGCTGACGTGGTGGGCGACGACGTCGTGCAGCTCGCGGGCGATCCGCAGGCGCTCGGCCGAGACGGCCTGGGCCGCGGCCTGCGCGCTCGTCCGCTCCCGCTCGGCGATCAGCTGCCCCGTGCGCACCTGCAGCGCCGCCAGGCGCCGCGCCGAGAGCCGCGAGCTCTCGCCGAGCGCTACCGCGCCGGCGAGGAAGAGCAGGGTCTGCAGCACGGTGAGGCTCAGCACGGCGGCCTGGGGCCCGCCCCCACCGGCGCCACCCCCCGGGAGGTCCTGGGGGAAGTCCGTGACGAGGACGGCGGCGAGCCAGACGAGCACCGCGGCGACGACCCCGGCGCGGACGACGATCGAGCGCCGCCGCTGCGCACCCCAGGCGCCCACGGTGTAGAGCGCCGTGAACAGCGAGATCTGGCTGACCAGCCTCTCGGGGTTCCCGGTGGCCTGGCCGAGCAGGAACGCGCCCGCGACCACGACCGCGACGCCAGCCGGGAACCGCCGGCGCCAGGCGAGCGGCACGGTGATCACCAGCGTCCACGCTGCGGTGGCCCACAGCGGCGGGCGGGCCCCCGCAGCGCTCTGGCCCAGCACGAAGACGGGCACGCTCACCAGAGCGAGGGCGAGCAGCGCGGCGGCCAGCCCCGCGTCCGCACGAGCGGCGCGGGGCGGCAGGGGCCGAGCCCAGCGCGCGCCGAGGAGGTCCTGCTCCTCAGCGGCGCTACCGGGCACGACCCAGAACCCTAGCGAGGCGACACCTCCTGCCGGTGGGCCTTGCTCCGGACGGGGGTGTCGGCCCAGCGGAAGGTGCTGAGGGTCGCGACCAGGACGATGGCGACGGCCAGGACGACCCACCCGGACCAGCCGAGGAGGCTGGCGTCGAGCACCTGCGAGCCGGTGGTGACGGCGACCAGGACGACGCCGGCCGAGGCGTTGATCGACCCGTGGGCGAGCGAGCAGGTCCACACCGACTCCGAGCGCATCCGCAGCCACCCCAGGAGCACCCCGACCAGCACGGTGAAGCCGACCATCAGCGCGAGCCCGAGGGCGTTCGGCTGCGCGTAGTTGTAGCCGAGCAGGATCACCGGCGCGTGCCACAGGCCCCACACCACCCCGTTGACCAGCAGCGAGACCGGCGTGCCCAGCGGCCGCAGCGCCGGCATGAGGAACCCGCGCCAGCCCAGCTCCTCCCCGAACGCCGCCACGCCCACGAGCAGGCAGAACAGCGGCAGGGTCGCCAGGGTCAGCAGCTGTGCGGGCGAGGTGCCCAGGGTGACCAGGCCGGCGGCGGCCGCCAGCAGCGCCGCGAGGGCGCACAGCACGGGCGGGGCGACCAGGGCCAGCAGCATGAAGCGGAGGAAGCGGCCCTGCGGGCGCACGGGCGTCAGGCCGAGGAAGCGGGCCGGATGGGCCGGCTTCAGCAGCCAGGGGGTCACGATGACCGCGGCCAGGGCCGGGGTGAACATCATCACGAGGGTCGACGGCAGGAACAGGGGGTCGGTCAGGCCCTCGCCCGCCCACACGGGCATCTGCACCAGCCACGGGAGGCCGAAGGCGATCGCGGTGAAGGCGGCGACGGCGCGCCAGGGCACGCGGCCCCCCGGCGGGCTCGCCGCGGGGGCGCCGGCTCCGGGCTCGGTGTCCCGGGAGACCCGGTCGCCCACGGCGGGGGCGGACGGGGCGGGTTCGAGGAGTGGCTCCATGCCGGCAACGCTAGGGACGGGGGGCACGGCGCACATCCACCGCGCGGTGGAACGGCGGGGTCACCCGAGCGGCGGACCCGGCCTCCGCAGCGGGCCGGGGCAGCTGCTCCCCGGCGCCGGGGCCGCCGGGGCCACGTGCCCGGACGACGACGCCCGGCAGCGCGGGAGGACCGCCGCCCGGGCCCGGGACGCGGTCGACACCCGCCCCGAGCGCCGCCCGCAGGGATCCGGCGCCCGCTGCTCGCGCTCGGGCTCGACCGCGCTCGACCGCAGCGCCCCGAGCATCGCCCGCACCTGCGACACCCCGCTCCGGGCGGTGCCGGCCAGGCTCTCGAACTCCTCGGCGGCCTGGCTGGTGGTGGCCAGGCGGTAGCGCGCCGACGCGGCCCGCAGGTGCACCACCGACATGCTGTAGGCGACGACGTCGTGCACCTCGCGGGCGATCAGGGCCCGCTGCTCGCCCAGCTCGCGCAGGTCGGCCTCGACGGCCCGCGGGCCCGCCCCGGCGGCCCGCCCCAGCGCAGAGCAGAGGTGGCCCCGCCGGCGCACCACGGTGACGGCGACCAGCACCACGGCCGAGGCGCTCACCGGCCCGAGGACCGCGAGGTCCTCGCCGCCGGCGGCCGTGAGCGCCAGCGCCAGCGCCCACCAGGCGCCGGCCGCCACCCGGAACGCCTGGGTCGCCGCGATGAGGCCCACGTGCAGCACGAGCCCGAGCGCGGCGGTCCTCATCCCGCTCCCGGCGGCGGCGAGCACCAGCACGGCCAGCAGCTGGACCGCCACGGCGAGCCGGGGACGCAGCACGGCCAGCGACAGGGCGAGGCCCTGCAGCGCGCCGGCGGTGAGCACGACCAGGGGCTGCTGCCCCTGGCCGGCGATGCCGAGCGGCACGACCGCGCAGACGAGCACGAGCCCCAGGACGGCGGGGGCGGCGGGCCACGGCGAGGCCCGCGCCCCTGCGGCGGCCAGGAGCGCGGGCCGGCTGGCGCGGGGCCTGGGCACGGCCGTGGCCGGGAGCCCCCGGCTCTCCGGAGCGAGTGCGTGGGTCATGCCGACTCCCGTCGCTGCCGCCGGTCGCGAGCAGGGTTCAGGTGCTGTCGTGGTCCGTGGAGCCCGTGCAGCGGTGGAGGTGGAGATCGTCGGAGGAGAAGATCGTCGATCTTCACCGTCCAAGCGCCCGGCGTTCCGGACAATTCCCCCACCCGGTCGTCGGGCCGGCCGTCGGGCCGGTCGTCGGGTCAGTGGGCACCCGGGACGACCAGGCCGGTCTCGTAGCCGAGGACCACCGCCTGCGCCCGGTCGCGCAGGTGCAGCTTGTGCAGGATGCGGCTGACGTGGCTCTTCGTCGTCTGCTCCGCGATGTAGAGCGACCGCGCGATCTCGGCGTTGGTGCGCCCCAGCGCCACCAGCCTCAGCACCTCGCGCTCCCGATCGGTCAGCACCTCCAGCGCCACCGGGTCGAGCGCGGCGACCCCCGCGCCGTCCACGAAGCGCTCGATGACCCGGCGGGTGACCTCGGGGGCGAGGGCGGCGTCCCCGTGGGCCACCTCGCGCACCGCGGCGACCAGCGCCGCCGGCTCGCTGTCCTTGAGCAGGAAGCCGGTGGCGCCGGCGCGCAGCGCCTCGTAGACGTGGTCGTCGGTGTTGAAGGTGGTGAGCATGAGCACCCGGGGCCGGTGCACGGAGGACTCGTCCAGGAGCTGCCGGACGGTCTCCAGCCCGTCCATGACCGGCATCCGCACGTCGAGGAGCACCACGTCCGGGCGCAGCTGGCGGTTCAGCTCCAGAGCCCGGCGGCCGTCGGGCGCCTCTCCCACCACCGACAGGTCGTCCTGGGCGTCGAGGATCGCTCCGATGCCGATCCTCACCATCGCCTGGTCGTCGACGACCAGCACCTCGATCACGGTGGCGGGGGTCCCTTCTCGAGGTCGGCGCCCGGTACGGGCAGGACGGCCGTGACGTCGTGACCACCGCCGTCACGCGGGCCGTGGTGCAGCCGCCCCCCGAGCGAGCGCGCCCGCTCCTCGAGGCCGAGCAGCCCCAGGCGCAGCCGGTCGGGGTCGTCGAGGGAGCCCGGTCCCAGGTCGGCGGGCGCCCGGGGGCCGGGCGGGGCGTCGTTGCGGACGGAGACGGTGACGAAGCCGGGCGGCTCGGCGACGACCGTGACCGTCGTGCGGGCACCCGTGGCGTGCCGCTCGACGTTGCGCAGCCCCTCCTGGACCACGCGGAAGACCGTGGCGCACAGCCCGGCGGAGTGCACGAGCGGGGTGTCCGTCAGGTCCATCACCAGGTCCGCCGGCGTGCCCGCCGCCCGCGCCCAGGCCACCTCGCTGGCGATCTCCTGCAGCCCCGGGACCGGGGTCACCTCGCAGCCGTCCTCGCCCTGCTCCCGCAGCACCCGCAGCAGCTGGCCCAGGTCGCGCATCACGTCGCGCGAGCCGGCGGCGATCTCGCCGAACTCCGCGTTCGTGGCCGGGTCGGTCCCGGCCAGCCGGTAGGGAGCCGACGAGGCCTGCAGGTGGATCGAGGACATGCTGTGGGCCACCACGTCGTGCAGCTCGCGGGCGATGCGGGTGCGCTCCTCGGCCAGGGAGCGCCGGTCCACCTCCAGGGCCACCTCCTGCCAGGCCCGGGCGACCGAGGCCTCCGCCCCGATGCGGCGTCGCAGCCCGAAGGCCACGAACAGCGCCAGCCCGAGCACGAGCAGGTAGAGGACCAGCTCGTCGACGACCGACGACGGCGGCAGGTCGCGGGGGCCGGTGGTGCTGGTGGCCACGGCGGTCAGCACGGCCGTCGCGAGCGCCACAGCGGTCAGCACCGCGGTGCGCGGCGGCCACAGCACACCCACCGCGACGACCTGGAGCACCACGGCGAGCACCGCCGTTCCGGGCAGCGCGAGCAGCTCGAGCCCCAGGGGGCCGCGCCCCTCGACGGCCGTGCCCAGCACGAGCAGGCCGCCCACCTGCAGGGCGGTCGCCCAGACCGGGTGCCGCAGCGCCAGCGGCAGGGCGAGGCACTGGGCGGAGCACGCGAGGAAGGCCACCACCAGCGTGGTGCCGTACCCGAGGGCCGTCCACGGCACGGAGGCGGCCAGCAGCAGCGCCGCCACCGCGGTGGCGCTGCGCGACCACAGCCACCTCATGGCGCGGCACACGTCCGCGGCGTCGCTCGGAGCGCTCACCGCGGCCTCCCTCCACCACCCACGGGCCGGTGGGCCCGGGCCCGGCGCAGCGCCGGGCGGGGACCGGACTGCACCGGCGATCGTACGGCCCGGGACGACGGTGATCGTCGTGCCGCCCGCACCGGTGTCCCCCCGCTGCCGGCAGCCGACGGCAGCGGGGGGGCGGTCAGGTCCGTCAGGCCGCCGCGGCGTGCACGGGGGACGCCGCGCCCGTCGCCGTGGCGGCGGGCGAGGGGCGCCCCAGCCCGCGGTGGTCCCACCCCGCGGCGGCCCACCGCTGGGCGTCCAGGGCGTTGCGGGCGTCGATGACCCTGGGGTGTCGCACCACGGCGGCCAGGGCGGCGGGGTCGATCGAGCGGTACTCCTCCCACTCGGTGAGCAGCAGGACGACGTCGGCGCCCGCGCTGGCCTGCTGCGCGGTGGGGGCGTAGTCCAGCTCGGGGTGCTGGCGGCGGGCGTTGTCGACCGCGGCGGGGTCGGTGACGGTCACGTGGGCGCCCTCGGCGCGGAGGCGGGCCGCGACGTCGAGGGCCGGGGAGTCGCGCACGTCGTCGCTGAGCGGCTTGAACGCCGCTCCCAGGACGGCGACCCGGGCCCCGGCCAGGTCGCCGCCGACCGCGGCGCGGGCGAGCTCGACGACCTTGGCGCGCCGGCGCAGGTTGATCGCGTCGACCTCGGTGAGGAAGCCGACGGCCTGGCCGGCGCCGAGCTCGGTGGCGCGGGCGGTGAAGGCGCGGATGTCCTTGGGCAGGCACCCGCCGCCGAAGCCGAGGCCGGCGCCGAGGAACTTGCGCCCGATCCGGTCGTCGTGGCCGATGGCGTCGGCCAGGGTGGTCACGTCCGCGCCGGCGGCGTCGCAGACCTCGGCGATGGCGTTGATGAAGGAGATCTTCGTGGCCAGGAACGCGTTGGCGGCGACCTTGACCAGCTCCGCGGTGGGCCGGTCGGTGACGATCACCGGGGTCCCGGTGGCGATGGCGCGGGCGTACACCCGCCGCAGCAGGGTCTCAGCGCGGGTGGAGACGACCCCGAAGACGAGGCGGTCGGGGGTCAGGGTGTCGGCGACGGCGTGGCCCTCGCGCAGGAACTCCGGGTTCCACGCCACCTCCAGGTCGGTGGCGCTGAGGGTCTGGGCGAGGTCAGCGGCGGTGCCGACCGGGACGGTGGACTTGCCCACGATCACCGCGGTACCGGGCAGGACCTGGGCCAGGGCCTGGACCGCGGCGGTGACGTACTGGGTGTCAGCGGCCAGCTCACCAGGGCGCTGGGGGGTGCCCACGCACACGAAGACCACGTCGGCGCCCTGCAGGTCGCTCACGTCGGTGGTGAAGGCCAGGCCCTCGCCGTGGGTGCGGGCCAGCAGGTCCTCCAGGCCGGGCTCGAAGAACGGGGCCCGGGCCTCGCGCAGGGCCTCCACCTTGGCCGCGTCGACGTCGTACCCGATCACCCGGTGACCCAGGTCGGCCATGCACGCGGCGTGCACAGCCCCCAGGTACCCCAGGCCGACCACCCCGACGGTCAACTGGCCGGAGCCGGACCCGGAACCGGGCTCGGAGCCGATGCTGGTGGGAGCAGTGGTGGGAGCGGTGGTGGGAGCAGTCATGGTGGTCCTCTCGGGAGGTGGGGTGCTGCTGGAGCGGTGCTGGGGGAGCGGTGCTGGCGGGCCGAGGGTCAGGTGCACTCGATCGTGCTGAGCCCCTCCTCGGCGTCGATGGCCTCGTTGGAGCAGGTGACGCGGTTGCCGTCGACGTCCTTGACGTCGATCCCGTAGCCGGGCCCGCGCACGTCGGCGGTGTTGCCGTCGAAGGTGTTGTCGGTGCCCCAGCCGTCGACGACCTCCTGCACCTCGAAGCCGGAGCGCTCGGAGGTGGTGCCGCGGTTGGCCTGGACGAGCCACCCGTTGCCCTTGAGGTCCACCCACGAGTCGGTGTCGTCGGCCATGCCGGCGCCGTCGAAGGTGTTGCCGTGCACCACCCCGCCGGTGGTGCCCTCCTTGATGTCGACGGCCTCGGCCGTGGTGTCGGTGATGGTGTTGGCGGTGATGACGTTGCGGTCGCTCTCGTCGGGCTCGCAGTCGCTCAGGTCGCACCAGTTGGACTCGGCGGTGCCGACGTACACGCCCTCGCCGAAGCGCTCCTTGCGCTGGCCGGTGTCGGAGATCGTCAGCCCGCGCACCACGTTGTCGGTGCTCCCGGTGCGCAGGTGCACCGCCTCGTCACCGATCTCGGTGACCGTCAGGTCCTGCAGCACGCTCGAGGTCGTGCCGTCGGCCATCACGCCCTTCTGGCCCTCGCGGACGGTGAACCCCACCAGCCGCCAGTGCGCCACCCCCTGCAGGTGCAGCACGAAGCCGTCGTCGGTGCCCGGGCCCTGCAGCACCGCGCCCGCCCTGCCGCACACCCACACCGGGTCGGTCTCCGTGCCGTCGGCGGAGGCGGTGAACTCGCCCTCGTACACCCCGTCGGCGAGGGTGACCAGGTCGCCCGGGCCCGCCTCGTCGAGCGCCTCCTGCAGCTCCTCGGCGTCGGTCACCTCGACGTCGCGGCCGGGGTCCCGGGCGCCGTCCGGGCAGGACACCGCGGCGGTGTCCGGCAGCCCCGCGGGCATCCGCACCGGGGCGGCCGTCGGGGCGGGGGGGCTCGCCGGCGCCGAGGACCCGGGCCGGTCGCCCCCGTCGGCGACGGGGCCGCCCGGTGGCAGCCCGCCCGGCAGGAGCGTCAGCAGCAGGACGAGGACGCCGACCGCGCTGACCGCCAGGAGCAGGGCGGTCGCGCCCACGGCCAGGCGGGCGGAGCCCACGTCGGTCAGGCGGTCGCTCACGGGTGCCTCGGGGCCGCTCGCCGGCCGCCGCGCCGCCCGAGCAGCAGCGGACGGCGGAGGAGGGCCACCAGCAGCGGGACCCCGAGGATCAGGCCCCACAGGACCAGCAGCGGGTTCCAGCGCAGCAGCTGCTGCACCGAGGTCAGCCACGTCGTGTCCCGCTGGGTCTGACCGGCCAGCACCAGGTCGGTGGAGACCCTGGTGGTCGGGTTCTCGCCGAGCTGGGCGCTGCCGGGCTCGGCGACGTTCACCGCGGCCCAGGCCCCGGTGATCCGGTTGCCGTCGACCTCGGCCTCGCGCACGGTGGGCAGCACGTCGACGGCGTAGCGGTAGCTGTCGGTGATGTCGTTGTCCACGACGGTGACCTCGGCCCGGTCCTTGACCCGGACCCCGACGTAGTTGTCGCGCAGGTCGTTGCCGGCGACGAGGTTGCGCTCCCCGCCCTCGATCTCGACGCCGCTGCCCTCGTTGCCGTAGGCGGTGTTGTCGATGACGAGGTTGCCGTCCGAGGGTGACAGGCGCGCGTCGCCCTCCACCGTGGTCGTCGACCGGCCGTCGTCGATCATGAAGCCGTGGCCGGCGTTGTCGAAGGAGGTGTTGCCGCGCATGACGTTGTTGTCGCAGCCGCGCGAGAAGATGAACCCGTGCCGGCCGTTCCCGCTGGCGGTGTTGCCCACGACGAGGAAGTTGTTGCTGAAGTCGTGCGGGTCGAAGCCGTACTCGTCGTTGTCGGTGAAGGCGTTGCCCGTCCAGTCCATCGCCTCGGCCTCGTGGGTGTAGGCGCCGAAGCGGTTGCGCGTGAACGTCGAGGCCGTCACCGTGCCGGTCACGGCCTCGCGGATCCTGCCCGACTCCGGCTCGGCCGAGCGGCCGCGCCAAGCGACCCCGGAGCTGGTGCCGGTGCCGAAGCCGAGGCTGTCGAAGACGGCGTGGTCGGCGTCGAAGCGCCCCGCGACCTGGAGCACGAAGGAGCGGCCGTCCGCGGTGTCCGCGTCGGGTGCGGCCGCCTCCTCGTCCCAGGAGGTGATCGAGACGGGCTGCTCCGGGGTGCCGTCGACCGTCAGGGTCCCCTGGGAGATCAGCGTGGCGAACTCCCGCGTGCTGCTGGTCAGCCGCACCACCGGGGTGGCGCCGTCGACGACCAGCGACGCCCCGCGGCCGACGTGCACGTGCGCCTCGAGCAGCACCGCCCCGTCCGGCCCGGTGGGCATGACCTCGGGGTGCAGGTCGCGCAGCTCCGCCAGGGTGTAGGGCTGGGCGCGCGGGCCGAGCACCACGGTGGGCAGCTCGCCCGGCCGGGCCGGGCCCTCCAGGGGGGCGTCGAGCCGGAAGGCCTCGACGACCGCCGAGGTGCTCAGCCGGCGGGCGATGCGGTGGCTCACCGAGTCGCGCTCGAGCTCGGCGAGCGCGACGTCGGTCGGGGTCTGGATCAGGGGCTCGTGGGGGACGGCGCCCAGCTCGGGCGGCCGTGCGGGCGGCTCGTAGGCGGCCGCCCCCACGACCAGCGCGGACGGCACCAGCAGCACCGCGAGGAGCGCGGTGACCAGGCGGCGGGCGCGGAGCTCGGCGCTGACGCCGCGGTCAGCTCGCACGGCGGCCCTCACCGGGAGCAGCCGCGACGGGGAGGCTGGCGGGGAGGACGATCTCGCCCTGGCCCTGCACCCGGCCGGCAGCCGTGCGGGTCAGCCAGCCCTGGCGGTTCATGGTCACGGCGGCCCACAGCTTGACCGGCAGGGCGACGAACGCCACGACCAGGGCCATCAGCGGGGCGAGGGCGAGGTCGCGGGGGTTCTCCCTCAGGTGCGACAGCCCGCGCAGCGACCGGCCGACCACGGCCCAGGCCAGCACCAGGGCGAGGGCGGGCCAGCCACCGCGGGTGGTCCACGCGACGCCGTAGAAGACGGCGGCGCCCATCGTCACCGGGGTCAGGAGCACCTGCAGCACCGTCACCTGCGTGATCAGCGGCTGGCGCCACAGCCACCCCTGGGCCAGAGCGGTCAGGTAGGTCCGGTAGGAGTTGCGGCTCCAGCGCACCCGCTGCCGCACGAAGGCGCTCCAGGAGTCGGGGAACATGGAGTCGGCCTGGGCCGAGGCCTGGTGCACGGTGCGGTAGCCGGAGGCCAGCACCAGCCAGGTCAGCCGGCCGTCGTCACCGGCGACGCAGTAGCGGCCCAGGAACTTCTCGTGCTCCAGCGCCGGCATCAGCGGCAGCACCACCGAGCGGCGGTAGGCGGCCGTGCGGCCCGAGAGCACCGCTACCGCGCCCCACCGCGACATCGCCGGCACGTAGTCGAGGTAGCGGGTGTTCAGCAGCCAGTACGCGACCCGCCGCCGGACGTCCGAGGACGGCAGGTGGACGTGCTGGCGCGAGCCGACGCCGCCGACCCGGGAGTCGACGAAGGGCATCTGCAGGGCGGCCAGCGCCCCCGGCCGCCACGAGGTGTCGGAGTCGGCGAAGACCACGAGCTCGCTGGTCGCCGCCCGGACGCCCGCCCCCAGCGCACCGCGCTTGCCGGTGTGCCGCCACGGCAGCACCACGACCCGCGGCAGGTCGAGGCGGTGGAGCCTGGCCAGGAGCACCTCGTCGAGGTCGTCGACGACGAGGATGACCTCGGTGGGGTCCTCGGCGAGCCAGGTGCGCAGGCAGCGCTCGAGGACGTCGGCGTCCTCCCGGTAGACCGGCACCACCACGGACGTGGTGGTGCGGTAGCCGTTGACCACCTCCCGGTAGCCGTGGTGCGACAGGGTGCGGCGGACCAGCCAGACCGACCAGGACAGCAGCCCGATCAGCCCGATGGGCAGCCAGAAGGACGTGGACACGGGGGGACCTCTCGACGGATCGCGCGAAGCGGGACGCCGACGCTCGCGCCGAGCTCCTGAGCGGGCTCGCGGGTGTCGTCGACGTGATCGACGCTACGGAGGCCCCGCCGTGCGGACATCCCTCGACGGAGGGTGCCGCGGGCTCGCCGGGTCCTCCCCCGGCCCCGCCACGACCCGTACGCCGGTAGGGGCTGCGGGGGTGCCTGCCTCGGCGGGGCGCGTGCCGTCGGCCGCGTCCTCGACCCGTCCGGTGACGGCACCGGCTCGTCCCGCTCGGCACCCTCGGTGGTCGCTACTGTGGCGGGTGGGCCGTCCCCTCGCGCTCGCTCCGCCTCGGGGCCGCACCGCCTCCGCCGTGCGGTGCTCGACCGAGGGACCCGTCACTCCCAGGAGACGACTCAGACGCCATGATCACCACCACCAGCGGCGTCGTCATGGTCGTCAGCACGGGTCTGTGGGCGGGCGCGGTCCTGGCGATCACCGTGGAGAGGCTCCACCGCTGGCGCGGGATGAGCGACGAGGACTACGCCGCCGACTTCCGACGGGCGACCGGCCGTGACGACCCGCTGATGCCGGTGCTCGCGGTGCTGGGCACGGCCGGCGCGGTCGTCTTCGCGCTCCGCGGGACGGGAGCGCCCACCACCCTCGCGTGGGTCGGCGCCGCCCTCGGGTCCAGTGCCGTGGTCCTGTCCCTCGTGGTCCTGGAGCCGATCCAGCGGCGGTTCCGCAAGGTCGGCCAGGGGGAGGTGCCCGTGCGCGTCGGGCACCACAGGGCGACGTGGCGTCGCGTGCACCAGGTGCGCACGGCCCTGGCGATGGCGGCCTTCGCCGCGCTCGCCGCGGCAGCGAACCTCTGACCGCCGCTCGTCACCGGGGCCCGTCGGTCACCCGGTGGTGAAGGCCTGGCGGTTCTCCTCGACGAACTCGGCGAAGCTGCGCGGCGCGCGCCCGGTGATCGCGCGGACGGTCTCGGTGAAGACGTCCCCGTCGTCCCGGCCGTGGCGCACGACGTCGCGGAACTGGTGGCGCAGGCCCGCGGCGGTGAACGCGTCGTCGCCGGTCGCGCGCAGCAGGGCGTAGAAGAGCGGGCTGGGCAGGCGCACGGAGCGCACCCGGCGCCCCAGCACCGCGCTCAGCTGGTCGGCGACGGCGGGCAGCGACAGGAGCTCGGGGCCGGTCAGCACGTGCGTGCGCCCCTCGTGGCCGCCCTCCACGAGCACCCGGACGGCGACCGCGGCGATGTCGGCGGTGTCGATCCACCCCGTGACGCCCCGGCCGCTGGTCTGCGGCAGCACGCCGCGGCGGATGCCGGCCGCGGACTCGAGGAAGTTCTGCACGAACGCCGCCGGCCGCAGCAGCGTCCAGGCGACCGGCGACGCCTGCAGCAGCGCGTCGGTGCAGGCGGGGGCGCTCGCCCAGGGGATCGCCGAGGCGGGGTTCGCGTCGGCGGTCGAGAGGTGCACCACCCGCTGCACCCCTGCCGCCAGGGCGGCCTCGACCGCGTTGCGGCCGTGCTGGCGCTGGCTCGCACCGGGGAAGGTCAGCAGGAAGAGCCGGTCGGCACCCTCCACGGCCGCACGGAGGCTGGCCGGGTCACCGAGGTCGCCGAGCACGGCGTCGACGCCCCGGTCCCGGACGTCGTCGACCTGCTGCTGGCGACGGCACAGGGCGCGCACCGGCTCGCCCGCGTCGGCGAGCCCGGTCACGACCTGGCGGCCGATGCCGCCCGTGGCACCGGTGACCAGGACGGCGCTGGACCGGTCGGGCACGACGCCGACCTGCGCCCGGTGTGGATCTCCTGCCGCTGGGCCGCAGACCCGTGGCCGCGGCGACGGGCATGCTGGGGCGGTGGACCAGACCTACACGCCGATCGCCGACCACGGAGCCATCGGCGACCTCCGCACGGCAGCCCTGGTGGGCGCGGACGGGCGGATCGACTGGTTCTGCTGCCCCCGCTTCGACTCCCCCAGCGTCTTCGGCGCCGTCCTGGACGCCGCCCGCGGCGGGCACTGGACCATCGCCCCGGCCGGCCGGGCCGGCAGCCGCCAGTTCTACCTGCCCGACACCAACGTCCTCGTCACGCGCTTCTCGGCGGCCGGCGGCGTCGTGGAGGTGACGGACCTCATGCCCGTCCTCCGCCCGCACGACCCGGACCACCGCCAGCGCCTGGTGCGCCGGGTGAGCGCCGTCCGCGGGTCGCTGGCGATGCGTTCCACCCTCGCTCCGCGCTTCGACTACGGCCGCGCCGAGCACACCGCGACCCCGCGCGAGGGGGGAGTGCTCCTCGCAGGACCCGGCCTGACCCTCGTCCTCACCACCGAGCTCCCCGTGGAGGTGAGCGACGGGGACGTCACGGGCGCCTTCACCCTCGACGAGGGCGAGGTGGCGACCTTCGTGCTCGACGTGGTGCCCGACACGGACCCCGGGCAGCACCCGGCGAGGGGCCCGGCGGCCCCGCCGGCGGACGCGGACGCGCTGGTGACCGGCACCATCGCCTTCTGGCGCGCGTGGGTGGGGCGCTCGCGCTACGCGGGGCGGTGGCGCGAGACGGTCAACCGGTCAGCGCTGACGCTCAAGCTGCTCACCCACGAGCCGAGCGGCGCCATCGTCGCCGCCGCCACGATGGGGCTGCCCGAGGAGATCGGCGGGAGCAGGAACTGGGACTACCGCCACGTGTGGATCCGCGACGCCGCCTTCTCCCTCTACGCCCTGCTGCGCCTGGGCTTCACCGACGAGGCGGAGGCGTTCATGGACTGGCTGACCGACCGCTTCACCGCCGGTGACGCCGACGCCGACGGCGACGGGCCCCTGCGGGTGGTGTACGACATCGACGGCCGCTCCACCGCGGGCGAGGAGGTGCTCGAGCACTGGGAGGGCCACCGCGGGTCGTTCCCGGTGCGGGTGCGCAACGACGCGGCCGACCAGCTGCAGCTGGACATCTACGGCGAGCTGATCGACTCGATCTACCTGTTCAACAAGCACGGCAAGGGCATCTCCTACGACTCCTGGCGCAGCCTGCAGGGCGTCGCGGCGTGGCTGCAGGAGAACTGGGACCGCCCCGACGAGGGCATCTGGGAGGTGCGCTCGGGACGGCGAGCGCACACCTTCTCCCGCCTGATGTGCTGGGTGGCCCTGGAGCGGATGGCCCGGATGGCCCGTCAGCGCGGCCTGCCCGGCGACGTCGCGGACTGGTCGCGCACCCGCGACCGGATCTTCGCCGACATCCTCG
The DNA here is from genome assembly GCA_902806005.1 of uncultured Quadrisphaera sp. Lineage (GTDB taxonomy): Bacteria > Actinomycetota > Actinomycetes > Actinomycetales > Quadrisphaeraceae > CADCUY01. The sequence continues at coordinate 14,254 of CADCUY010000602.1, forward strand.
AGCGCTGCTGGGACCCGCAGCTGCGCGCCTTCGTGCAGTCCCCCGGCAGCGGGGTGCTCGACGCGTCGGTGCTGCTCATGCCGATGGTCAAGTTCCTGGCTCCCAACGACCCGCGCGTGGTCTCCACCCTCGCGGCCCTCGAGGACGTCCTGGTCACCGACTCCCTGGTCTTCCGCTACGACCCCGCCGCCGCGCCCGACGGGGTGGACGGCGCGGAGGGCACCTTCTCGATGTGCTCGTTCTGGTACGTCGAGGCCCTCACCCGCACCGGCCGGCTCGAGGACGCCCGCCTGGCCCTGGAGAAGATGTTCACCTACGCCAACCCCCTCGGCCTCTACGCGGAGCAGGTGGGCCTGACCGGGGAGCAGCTGGGCAACTTCCCCCAGGCCTTCACCCACCTGTCGCTGATCAGCGCCGCGATCAACCTCGACCGCGCGCTCGGCTGACCGCTCCCGCCGAGGGCGCCGAGGACCGGGCCCCGGCTCCGGCCCTCCGCGGTCCTGACCTGGTGCGGCGGAACTCGCTGGGGTTGACGCCGCGGACGCGCTTGAAGGCGGCGCTGAAGGTGAAGGCGTCGGCGTAGCCCACGGTGCGGGCGACCTCGGCGATCGTGGCTCCCTCCCGCTCGACCAGCAGGTCCGCCGCCAGGGTCATCCGCCAGCGGGTCAGGTACGTCGACGGCGGTTCCTCGACCAGCTCGGCGAAGCGCTTGGCGAAGGTGGCGCGGGAGACCCCGACCCGGCCGGCGAGCGTCGAGACGGTCCACGGCGCAGCCGGCTCGGCGTGCAGCAGCCGCAGGGCGCGACCGACCACGGCGTCGCGGTGCGCGGCGTACCACGCCGGGGCCCCGCTGTCGGGGCGCTCGAACCACTCGCGCAGCGCGCAGACGAGCATCCAGTCCAGCAACCGGTCGAGCACCACCTGCTGGCCCGGCGCGTCGACGGCGACCTCGGCGGCCAGCAGGTCGAGCACGGCACCCGCCGCGCCGCCGGCGTCCACGCGCAGCACGACGGGCAGCGCCCCCAGCAGCCGCTGCCCGATCTCGCCGGTCACCGGGTAGGCGCCGACGACCAGGGTGGTGGCGCCACCGCCGTCGCCCGGCGCAGGGTCGTTCCACCCGAGCCGGTGCAGGGTGCCGCCCTGGTCGGGCGTCGCGCAGTGCTCTCCGGACTCGACCGGCTCGGCCCGGGTCCCGACCTCGTCGACGAAGGTGAACCGCGCCGGGCCCCGCACGACCACCATGGCGCCCGCGGTCAGCCGCTCGGGCGGGTGACCGTCGGGGACGATCCACCCCGAGCCCTCGAGCACGGTGCACAGCGTCAGCGGGGGGCCGTCGACGAACCGCAGCGACCACGGCGCGGTCAGGGTCGAGCGGCCGAACAGCGACCCCTGGGCGCGGACGCCGCGGAACAGGTCACTGAAGGCGTCCACACCGAGACGGTAGACGACCGCACAGGCCGCCGGCCCCGCGCCTGCGGAAGGATCCGCAGCCCCCCTGCGGCTTGCACCTGACGCTGACGTCAGGTGCAACGCTCGCTCCGCTCCCGCGGACGGTCCGCAGGAGCAGGAAGGCACCATGGACATCGAAGGCTCCGTCGCGCTGGTCACCGGCGGCAACCGCGGCATCGGGCGCCAGTTCGTCGACGAGCTCCTGCGGCGCGGCGCCAGCAGGGTCTACGCCGCGGTGCGCCGCCCCGAGCGGGCCGACGTGCCCGGGGCGCACCTGCTGCAGGTCGACATCACCGACCCCGCGGCCGTGACCGCGCTGGCCGCTGCGGCGCCCGACGTGACCCTGCTGGTCAACAACGCCGGCATCGCCACCACCACCTCGCTGGTCACCGGCGACCTCGACGTCATCCGCCAGGAGATGGAGACCCACTACTTCGGCACCCTGTCGGTGGTGCGGGCCTTCGCGCCGGTCCTGCGGCGCAACGGGGGCGGCGCGATCGTCAACGTCCTCTCGGCCCTGTCGTGGTTCTCGTACAGCGGCTCCAACCCCTACGCCGCCGCCAAGGCCGCCGAGTGGAGCCTGACCAACGGGGTCCGCCTGGAGCTGGCCGCCCAGGGGACCCTCGTGCAGGGGGTGCACCTCGGGGCCGCCGACACCGAGCTGATGCCCGACTACGACGGACCCAAGATCGACCCCCTGGACGTCGCCCGGGCCTCCCTCGACGGCCTGGCGCGCGAGGAGCTCGAGGTCCTCGTCGACGACTGGAGCCGCATGATCAAGGCCAGCCTCGCCGGCGACCCCCGCGAGTTCTACGGCCCGTCGCTGACGCTCCGCTGACGCCGGACCGGGCCGCCGCCTCGGACGACGACGCGGGTGGACCAGCCAGGTCGCCGAGCACGGCCGGTACGCGCTGGGCTCAGGCGCGGGCGCCAGGAGGCGCTCCGCCGTCGTGCGACGGGGGCAGCACCTGGCGCGGGCGGGCGGGCGGCGCTCCCGCAGCGCCCGTCCGGGTCAGCGACCAGCTGCCGAGCAGGTCCATCGCCTCGCGGGAGCTGGTGCCGGCCTCGGTGGTGTAGACGAACAGCGTCTGGTGCGGGTCGTCGGGGAAGGTGAGGGTCTCGTAGTCGACGGTCAGGTCGCCGACGACGGGGTGCCGGAGGCGCTTGGAGCCGTGGGTGCGCTGGAAGACGCCGTGCTCGTCCCACCACCGGGAGAAGCGGCCGCTCGCGGCCGAGAGCTCGTCGACCAGCTCCTGGGCGGCGCGGTCGTGGGGGTCGGTGCCGACGGCCAGCCGCAGGCTCTCGACCGCAGCCCGCGCCTGCTCCTCCCAGTCGAGGAAGAGGGCGCGGGCCCGCTCGTCGAGGAACATCCAGCGGGCGTAGTTGCGCTCCCGTGGTCGCATCCGGTCGAAGTCGGCCAGCAGCGCTCGCGACATGCGGTTGGTGGCGAGCACGTCGCCGCGCCGCCCGAGGACGAACGCCGGCAGGCCGTCGACGGCGTCGAGGACCTGGTGCACGCCGGGACGCGCGCGCTGGACCGCCGGGAGGCGCTGCTCGGTGCGGGCGGAGGGGCCGAAGAGGTCGCGCAGGTGCGTGCGGCCGGCCGCGTCCAGGTCGAGCGCGCGGGCGAGCGCCTCCACGACCGAGGCCGACGGGCTGATGCGCCGGCCCTGCTCGAGCCGGGTGTAGTAGTCGGCCGAGACCCCGGCGAGCAGGGCGACCTCCTCGCGGCGCAGCCCCGGGACCCGGCGCACCCCGCCGGAGGACGGCACCCCGGCCCGGGTCGGGTCGATCCGGCCGCGAGCCCGGCGCAGGAAGTCCGCGAGCTCCCGGTTGTGCTCCGCCACGCGTCCATCCTCCCGCAGCCGGCGGTCGTCGTCCTGGCCCGCTCAGTCCTAGGGAGGAGCGCCGTCCGCCCCGGTCCTGGGTGCGCGTCCCCAGGACGCGGAGGGCCAGGTGTCGGCGACCGGCGCCCCGGCGCGGAGCGCATCGTGGAACCACCGCCGATCCGTCCCGGTGATCGGCCGCACCTCCCCACCGGGGAGACGAGGAGTACGACATGACGCACCCCACCGACCGCCCGGCCACCTGGCTGGTCACCGGCGCCTCGCGCGGCATGGGCCTGGAGCTCGTGCGCCAGCTGCTGGCCCGCGGCGACCGGGTGACGGCGACCACCCGCTCCACCGAGCGCCTGCTCGCCGCCCTGGACGGCACCGACACCACCCGGCTGCACGCCGTCGCCGTGGACCTCACCGACCCCGCGTCGGTCGACGCCGCCGTCGCGGCCACCACGGAGCGGTTCGGCGGGCTCGACGTGGTGGTCAACAACGCCGGCTACGGCTTCCTCGCTGCGGTCGAGGAGACGTCCGACGCCGAGGCGCGGGAGATGTTCGACGTGCAGGTCTTCGGCCTGTGGAACGTGCTGCGCGCCACCCTGCCGGTCCTCCGCGCCGCCGGCAGCGGCCACGTCATCAACGTCTCGTCGATCCTCGGCCTGACCGCCTTCCCCGGGTGGGGCGCCTACGTGGCGGCGAAGTTCGCCGTCGAGGGCCTGAGCGAGGCGCTGGCGGCGGAGGTCGCCGGCTTCGGGGTGGAGGTCACCGTGATCGAGCCCGGCTACTTCCGGTCCGACTTCCTCACCACCGACTCGCTGCGACTGCCCACGTCGACCACCGGCGGGTACGAGGCCGTCCGCGAGATGACCGAGACCCACCTGGGCATGTCGGGCACCCAGCTCGGGGACCCCGTCAAGGCGGCCGCCGCGATCATCGCGGTCGCCGTGGACGGCGACGGCCCGCTGCACCAGGTCCTCGGCTCGGACGCCCACGCCCTGGCCGGCGCCAAGGTCGACGCCCTGCGCGCCGACCTCGAGGCCGGCCGCGACCTCGCCCTCAGCACGGACCACGTCCGGGCCTGAGCCGCCCGCCGGAGCGGAGGGCGCGGTCCCGGCGTGGCGGGTCGAGAGGGGGAACACCCCGGAGCGGACGGCGTTGCGCTGATCATGACCACGACGAGCACGACCAGCAGCACGCCCGCTGACGACGCGGCCGTGTACGCCGCCACCGCCACCGCGTGGGGCGGACGGGAGGGCCACGCGGCCTCCAGCGACGGGCGGCTCGACCTGCACCTGTCGGTGCCGGCCGCGATGGGCGGCGACGACGGGCCGGGCACCAACCCCGAGCAGATGCTCGCCACGGGCTGGGCCGCCTGCTTCCACCAGGCGCTCAAGGGAGCGGCCCGCGCCCGCAAGGCCGACGTGAGCGAGTCCGCGGTCACCGTGACCGTCGGTCTGGAGCGCAGCGACGCCGGCTTCGACCTGGCCGCCCGCATCGAGGCCGAGGTTCCCGGGGTCGACCCCGCGACGGCCCAGGACCTCCTGGCCGCCGCCCACGCGGCCTGCCCCTACTCCCGCGCCACGCGCGGCAACATCCGCCAGGAGGTCGTCCTGGTCGACTCCGCGGAGGGGTGAGCGGGTCGCGCGGCCCGGGCCCTCGTCCCGGCGGGGCGAGGGACCCGCTCGTCTCCGGGCGCGCTGGCACCCGGCGACGTCCTCAGGCGCGGGTCGCAGGCCCGGGCCGCGCTGCCGGAGCGCCCGCGTCGCGGCGCCCCAGCCACTGGCGGTGGGCGGCCATGCCCGCGCCCGCGGCCTCGAGGTAGCGGCGGGCGACCTCGAGCTCCTCAGGGGTGAACCGGTCCATCGCGGCGTGGCTGCGCTCCCCGTAGGGGACGAAGAACTCCTGCGCCAGCGCCCGCCCCTCCGTCGAGAAGTGCAGGAGCACCTTGCGCCGGTCGGCGCCGTCGCGCACCCGGCTCACGTGCCCGGCGCGCTCGAGCCGGTCCACCACCGCGGTGATCGCCCCCGAGGTCAGCCCCAGCTCCTCGGCCAGCGCGCCGGCGGTCAGCGGCTCCCCCCGCTCCTGCGCGACCATCACCCGGGTCAGGGCCTCCACGTCGGTCTGGTGCAGCCCGTGCAGGGCGGCGAAGGCGGCCATGACCTTGGTGCCCTCCACGACCAGCAGCTGGGTCAGGCGCACGAGCTCCTCGCGGGTGTTGCCGTCGTCGCCCATCGCCCCTAATCTTTCAATCAATGAGATGTTCAGTGATTGACACGTCCGAGGGGTCCGACGCTACCCCCGCCACCGAGGACGGGGTCGCCCCGCCGCACGCCACGGACCTCGTGTGCGACGTCGTCGTGGTCGGCGCCGGGCCCACCGGCCTGATGGCCGCGGGCGTGCTCACGCGGCTCGGCGTGCGCACCGTCGTCCTGGACGGGAAGGCCGGGCCCACCCGGGAGTCGCGGGCCCTGGGCCTGCAGGCGCGCACGATGGAGGTCTACGACCAGCTGGGGATCGTCGACCAGGTGCTGGCACGGTCCTGGCGGGCCGACGCCCTGGCGGTCGGGTTCGAGCGGCGGCACCTGGGCCGGATCCCCCTCGGCGCCGCCGGGCGCCGGACCACCCCGTACCCGGCGATCCACGTGCTCGAGCAGAGCGAGAACGAGCGGATCCTCCACCGGCACCTCCAGGACCGGGGCGGGCGGGTGCACTGGGGGCACCGGGTGTCCGCCCTGGAGGACGTCCCCGGCGGGGTGCTGGCCACCGCCGAGCACGAGGGCGGGGTGGTGCGGGTCCGCGCCCGGTGGTGCGTGGCCGCGGACGGGGCGTCCTCGTTCGTGCGCGGACGACGCGGGATCCCCTACGAGGGGTCGACGAGCGAGCGCAGCTACTACGTGGCCGACGCCGTCGGCGTCGAGGGCCTGGTCGCCGGTGCCGTCAACGAGCGGCTGGGACGGCAGGACTTCCTGCTCAGCTTCCCGATGGGCGAGTCGGTGGTCGAGGGAGGAGCGTCCTCGCACTGCCGGCTCCTCGGTGCCGTGCGGGGCCTCGGCGACGGCGAGGGCGGCGCGCCCGGCACCAGCAGCGCCGGGGTCACCGAGGCCGGGGTGCGGGCGGTGCTCGAGCGGGTGCACGGGGTCACGTACGCGTCGTCGACGTGGTTCGCGACCTACCGGGTGCACCACCGGGTGGCGGCCCGGTTCCGCGACGGTCCCGTGTTCCTCGCCGGCGACGCCGGGCACGTGCACGCCCCGGTCGGGGCGCAGGGGATGAACACCGGGCTGCAGGACGCGCACAACGTGGCCGCCAAGCTCGCCGACGTCGTCGCCGGGATCGCCTCCGACGCCTCCCTGGACCGCTACGAGGCCGAGCGGCGGCCCGTGGCGCTGCACCTGGTGCGCACCACCGACCGGATCTTCGCCGTCGCCACCTCCCAGCGCCGCTCCGCACGGGCCCTGCGCCGGTGGCTCGTGCCGCTCGTGGTCCCGGTCCTCGAGCGGGTCACCCCGCACCTGCCCGGTGGTGGGCGCACGATCCAGTTCCTCTCCCAGGTGCGCATCCACTACTGGATGAGCGACCGGGCGAAGGCCGCCGCGCGGGGCCGGCGCGGGCAGGTGGTCGGGCGCCGGCTGCCGTGGACGGAGCCCGGCCACGCCGCGCTGCGCTCGCTGCGCTGGCAGGCCCACAGCTACGGGCCCCTGGACGAGGGCGTCGCCGCCCGGCTGCGCGAGCTCGGCCTCGAGGTGCACGTCCTCGACCCCGCACCGGAGACCGGGCTGCGCCCCGAGCTGGTGCACCTCGTGCGCCCCGACGGCTTCGTCGCCGCCGCCGTCCCCGCGCACCGCGCGGGCACGGACCTGGTGACCGCCCTGCCCGACCGGTGGCCGGTCCCCGGCGGACGCCGACGCGGACCCGTCAGCGCCGACCCGCCGTCGACCCGTGCGACCGTCGTCGCCTCGAGGAGCTGACCGTGCACCTCGCCGTCTTCGGGGCCAACGGCCCCACCGGCCGCCTCGTCGTCGCCCAGGCCCTGGCCGCGGGACACCACGTGACCGCGGTGACCCGCGAGCCCGACCGGTACCCGATCACCGCGCCCCGGCTGCGGGTGGCCGCCGCGGACGTCACCGACCCCGACGGCGTCGACCGGGTGCTCGCCGCGCGACCGCAGGCCGTCGTCTCCACCTACGGGGTGCCCTACACCCGCGAGCCGGTCACCGTGTACTCCCAGGGCATCGCCGCGATCACCGCGGCGATGCACGCCCACGGCGTCGAGCGGCTGGTGTGCGTCACCTCCACGACCGTCAGGACCGAGACCGCACCCGGCGAGTCGCTGCTCGGGCGCAGGGTGCTCCTCCCCCTCCTGCGCCGCGTCGTCGGGCGCACGCTCTACGACGACATGGAGCGGATGGAGGCGATCGTCCGGAGCAGCGGACTGCGGTGGACGATCGTGCGGCCGGGCGGCCTGTTCGACACCGACGGGCCCACCGACGACCACGAGGTCGCACCGGGGCCCCTGGCCGGCCGGGTCACCTCGCGCGCCGACCTGGCGGCGGCGCTGGTCGCCGAGGCGACCGAGGACCGGCACCCGCGCACGGTGGTCGAGGTGGTCACCCGATCGCAGCACCCCTCCCCCGCCACCTTCGTCCGGCAGGCCCTCGGCCTCGGCCGGTGAGGCGCTCGGTCAGCGGGCCACCAGGGCGTCGGCCGGGTCGCCACCGACCGCCGACGGGCGCGTCGGGGCCGCGAGCTCCGCGACCGGCTGGCGGGCGGTCACCGCTGGCGGGCGGGCCGGATGATCATCTCGTTGACGTCGACGTCCGCGGGCTGGGCCAGGGCGAAGGACACGGCCCGGGCGATGGCGTCCGGGGGGATGCTGTCGGCGCGGTAGGTCCGCATCGCCTCCTGCGCGGCCGGGTCGGTGATCGTCCCCGCCAGCTCGGACTCCACGACGCCGGGCGAGACGGTGGTGACCCGGATGCTCGGGTCGACCTCCAGCCGCAGGCCCTCGGTGATCGCCCAGGCCGCGTACTTGGTGGCGCAGTACACCGCCGCGGTGGGGGCGACCTCGTGCGCTCCGATCGAGGCGATGGTGACGACGTGCCCACCGCCCTGGCGCTGGAAGACGGGCAGGGCGGCGGCGATGCCGTGCAGGAGGCCGCGGACGTTGACGTCGATCATGCGGTCCCACTCGTCGACCAGCAGGGCGTCGAGCGGGGACAGCGGCATGAGCCCGGCGTTGCTCACCAGGACGTCGAGCCGCCCTCGCTCCTCCACGGTCCGGTCGACCACCGCCTGGAACGCGCGCCGGTCGGTGACGTCGAGGTTCCGGGCCTCGGCGCTGCCGCCGGCGGCGCGGATCTCCTCGGCCACGACCTCGGTGCGCTCCTGCCGACGGGCACCGAGGACGACGTGGTGCCCCTCGGCGCCCAGACGCCGGGCGGTGGCCTCGCCGATGCCGCTGCTGGCCCCGGTGACCAGGACCACCTTGGGTCGCGGGTCGGGGCGGTCGACGTCGGTCTCGGGGCTTCTGGTCTCGGGGCTGCTGGTCACGGTGCCTCCTGGTGTCGGGGGCTCCAGCCTCGGGCCGCGCCCGGGCACGGGGAAGGGTGCGCTGGTCGTGGGAGCGGTGCACCCAGGCTCCGCGCGCCGCGGGCCCCTACCGTGGCTGGCATGGCGGAGGCCGCGCTGGGCGACTTCCTGCGAGCACGGCGCGACGCGCTCACCCCGGAGCAGGTCGGCGTGGTCAGCTCCGGAGCGCGCCGGGTGGCGGGGCTGCGGCGCGAGGAGGTGGCGCTGCTGGCCCGGGTCAGCGTCGACTACTACGTGCGCCTGGAGCAGGGCCGCGAGCGCAACCCGTCAGCGCAGGTGCTCGACGCCCTCGGTGAGGCGCTGCGGTTGGACGAGGACGGGCGCCTGGACCTGTACCGGCTCGCCGAGCAGGCTCCGCGCAGGGCCTGGGCGGCCACCCGCGAGCAGGTGGACCCCGCGCTGCTGCAGCTGATGGACCGCTGGCCCGGCACCCCGGCCGTGGTGCTGGGGCGCGCCTACGACGTGCTCGCCGCCAACCCGACGGGCGACGCCCTGTTCGGGGGCTCCGTGCAGGCGACCAACGCCGTGGTCACGGTCTTCCTCGATCCCGCCGCGCGCACGCTCCACGTCGACTGGCCCGTCGTGGCCGCGGCCGCGGTCGCCGGGCTCCGCCTCGCCCACGGGGCGTGGCCGGAGGCGCTGCGGATCCGCGAGGTGGTCCAGCAGCTGCTGCGCGAGAGCCCGGAGTTCGCCGACCTGTGGCTGACCCGTACGGCGCAGGGCGAGCCCGCGGAGGTCGAGCGCTTCGACCACCCGGACGTGGGGGCGCTGACGCTGCGCGTGCACTCCTTCGACGTCCGGTCCAGCCCCGGCCAGCAGCTGGTGGTCCACCACGCGGAGCCGGGCTCGCCCAGCGCGGACGGCCTCGCCCTGCTGGGCTCCCTGGCGGCCACCCGGGCACGCGCCGCCTCCGACTAGGGGCGACGGGCGACCACGGCCACCAGGAGCCGGGGGCGGCAGCGCCCTCCGGCGGAGGAGCCGGATCAGCCCGCTCCCCCGGACGCACGGGTCGCGGCGACCTCCCTGGTGCTGCGGAGGAGGCAGAACTCGTTCCCCTCGGGGTCCGCGAGCACCACCCACCCCGTGCCGTCGCGCTGGCGACGGTCGTCGACGACCGCCGCCCCCAGGGCGAGCAGGCGCGCGAGCTCCTCGTCGCGAGCGCCCTCGCGCGGGCGCAGGTCGAGGTGCACCCGGTTCTTCCCCCGCTTCGCCTCGGGCACCTCGATGAAGAGCAGCTGGTGGTGGCCGTCGCGCGACCGGATCAGGCACTCGTCGTGGCCGGGCTCGTTCGGGTCGTCCGGGTCCTCGACGTGGTCGAGGACGGCCTGCCACCACCGCGACAGCGCGTACGCGTCCCGGCAGTCGACGGTGGTGTGCGAGACGAGCGACGCCATGGCCGCGGATGGTGGCACGGACGCTCGGGCACCGTCCGAGGAGTCGGCGCCACCGTCGAGGCTCGCGGCGCGGCTGCGGACCGCGGGCCGCAGCGGTCCGGAGGTTCAGCCGGCCGGCGGGAGCCGGGCCCACGCCCGCTCGACCGAGTCGCGGCACCGCTCGGGCCGGTCGCCCGCTCCCACGAGCAGCGCGGTCAGCAGGGGGACGCCGTGGTCCAGGGCTCGGCGCGGCAGCGGACCTCCGGCGACCAGCGAGACCAGGCCGTGGCCGACGGCCCAGCTCTGGGTCGCCAGGTCGAGCGGGTCGACCTCGGCGCGGAGGCGACCGGCCTCTCGCGCGCGGGAGACGGCCTGGACCATGTGCTCCAGGGTGGCGTCGGCCGCGCCGAGGTCCTCCAGCTCGAACGTCGCGTCGAACATCACCCGGTACAGGTCGGGGCGGTCCAGGGCGTTCTCGCAGTAGACGGCGAGGAGGGTGGCCAGGTCGTGGACCGGGTCCGCGGTGGTCTCCGTGGTGGCGAACCTGGCCGCCAGGCGCGTGAAGCCCTCCTGCCGCAGCGCCTGCCACAGGCCGTCCATGCCGCCGAAGTGCGTGTAGACGGCCATCGTCGAGACGCCGGTCCCGGCGACCAGGGACCTCAGGGTGACGGGCTCGCGGGCCGCCAGCAGGTGCGCGGCCCGCTCGACCAGCAGCGTCCGCACCGCAGGGTCCTTCGGCCTGGCCACGCCGTCAGAGTACATGGCATTGCAATGTCATACTGCTTGCCGGTTCCGACCCACGGACCGCCGAGACGAGGAGGCACCATGCCCATCGACCTGATCAACCCCCAGGGACTGCCCGAGGTCGGCGTGTACCGGCAGGTGGCGGTCGCCACCGGCACGCGGACGGTGTTCGTCGCCGGCCAGGTCGCCCGCGACGCCGACGGCGGCCGCGTCGGCGAGGGCGACCTCGCCGCCCAGGTCGAGCAGGCCTACCGCAACGTCGGCACCGCCCTGGCCGCGGCCGGCGGCTCGTTCGAGGACGTGGCGAGCCTGGTCATCTACGTCGTCGACTGGCGCACCGACAAGATGCCCGGGCTGCTCGAGGGCATCACCCGGGCCGCGGCGGCGCTGGGCGTCACGGCGACCCCGCCGGTCACCCTGATCGGCGTCGCCGCCCTGGCCGAGCCCGACCTGATGGTCGAGGTGCAGGCCACGGCGGTCCTCGCCTGACGTCGGGAGCGACGTCCGGTCGCCGTCACTCGACGTCGGCCCGGCCGGTGGCCGCGCAGGCCGCGGCGGCGGGCGCCGAGACCGCCACCCGGCGGAGCAGGTGGCGCAGGTGCTCGCCGTCCTCGGGCCCGAGGGCGCTGAGCAGGCTCGCCTCGACCGCCCGCAGCTCGCGCCGGGCGACGTCGAGGGCGGCGCGACCGGCCTCGGTGGCGACCACCTGGCGCGCCCGGCGGTCGGCGGGGTCGGGGCGCCGCACGACCAGGCCCGCGCGCTCGAGGTCGTCGACGAGGTAGGTCACCGCGGTCTTGTCGATGACGAGGCGGTGCGCGAGGGCCAGCTGGGACGACGGCGTCCCCTCCTCGGCCGCGGCCACGAGCACCTGGTAGCCCCGGGCCCCGCCGGGCAGGTCGGTGACCGCCTCGACCGCGGTGCGCCGGTACGCCGTCATCACCCGGTGCAGCGCCCACCCGAGCTCCTGCTCCACCCCGCCGCCCTCGGGCGCCGGCGGATCCGTGCGCGTCGCGTCCACGACACGATGCTACGCGATGGGGATCATCTTGCTTTGAGACGATCTCAGGCGTAGACAGTCCGTGCGTCGGCACGGCAGCGGCGCACCCCGACGGCAGGAGCGCCACGATGACCACCACCACGAGCACCGGCACGGACACCGAGGTCCGCCCCTTCCACCTCGCCGTCCCGGAGACCGAGCTGGACGCCCTGCGCCAGCGCCTGGCCACCACCCGGTGGCCCGAGGCCGAGACCGCGGACGACACCAGCCAGGGCCCCCGCCTGGCCAAGGTCCAGGCGCTGGTGCGGCACTGGACCACCGCCTACGACTGGCGGGCCACCGAGGCGCTGCTGAACGGGTACGGCCAGCACACCACCGTCCTGGACGGGCTCGAGGTCCACTTCCTGCACGTCCGCTCACCGCACCCCGACGCCGTGCCGCTGCTGATGACCCACGGCTGGCCCGGCTCGGTGCTGGAGTTCCGCGAGGTCATCGGCCCGCTGACCGACCCCGTCGCCCACGGCGGCGAGGCGGGCGACGCCTTCGACCTGGTCATCCCCAGCCTGCCCGGCTTCGGGTTCTCCGCCCGACCGGCCACCACCGGCTGGGGCGTCGAGCGCACCGCCCGCGCCTGGATCGAGCTGATGCACCGCCTCGGCCACGACCGGTGGTTCGCCCAGGGCGGCGACATCGGCGCCGCCGTCACCGAGCAGATGGCCGCCCTCACCGCCGACCCCGCCACGGCGCCCACGGGCCTGGCCGGGATGCACCTGAACATGGCGATGTTCACCCCCACCCCCGAGGAGCAGGCCCAGGCCACTCCCGAGGAGCAGGTGATGCTCGCCGAGGCCGGGTACTACTGGCAGCACCTCTCCGGCTACGCCCAGGTGCAGAGCACTCGCCCGCAGACCATCGGCTACTCCCTCACCGACTCCCCCGTCGGGCTGGCGGCCTGGCTGTACGCGATGTTCCAGGACGTCGGCGGGGCCCGCGGCGACGCGGAGGCCGCCTTCAGCCTCGATCACATGATCGACGACGTCATGCTGTACTGGCTGCCCGCCACCGGGGCGTCGGCGGCCCGCATGTACTGGGAGATGACCCAGGAGCAGTGGTCGCCCCCCGCCACCGTCGAGGCGCCGGTAGCGCTCCCCACCGGGATCAGCATCATGCCCGGGGAGTACGTGCGGAAGTCCGAGCGGTGGGTCCGCCGCCGCTACACCGACCTCCGCCTGTTCAGCGAGGTCGCCCGCGGAGGGCACTTCGCCGCCCTCGAGCAGCCCGAGCTCCTGGTCGAGGACATCAGGGCCACCTTCCGCACCCTGCGCTGACCCGGCGAGCCGGGAGGGTAGACAGCGGGGCGTGCCCACCGACGCCGTGCTGCTGGTCGTCCTCGACCTGACCGGCACCTTCGCCTTCGCCCTGGGCGGGGCGCTCACCGCCCTGCGCGCCACCCGCCTCGACGTCTTCGGCGTCGTCACGCTCGGCATGATCACCGCACTGGGTGGCGGGACGATCCGCGACGTCCTCCTCGACGCCCTGCCACCGGCCACGTTCGTCGACGGGCGCTACCTGGCCGTCGCGTGCGCCGGCGGCCTGGTCGCCGCGTACGCGGGCCCCCACCTGCACCGCCTCGCCACCCCGATCCTCGTGGCGGACGCCGCGGGCCTGGCCGTCTTCGCCGTCACCGGGGCCACCAAGGCGACCGGCCTGGGCTTCGGCCCCGCGCAGGCGGTGATCGTGGGGGCGATCACGGCCGTCGGTGGCGGCACCCTGCGCGACATCGCCATCGGGCGGGTGCCCGCGGTGCTGACCAGCGGGTTCTACGCGATCCCCGCGCTCATCGGCGCCACCGCCACCGTCGCCCTCGGCGCGCTGGGGGTCGCCACCCCCACCGCGGCCGTCGCCGGCGCGCTGCTGTGCCTGGTGCTGCGGCTGGTCGCCGTGCGGTACGACCTGCACGGGCCCTTCCCGCTGGCCGTGCCGGAGCCGGAGCCGGAGCCGCGCGACTGAGCCGACCGCGCCCGGTCGGTCGGTCGGGGGCAGGGACGCCGGTACGGCGCTGCGCACCAGGATCCTTCCGCAGTCACCGGCCGGGCCGGCGGTGTCGGCGTGTCGTCGGCGGCCGCAGCATGCTGGTGACGGGCGCGCCTCGCTGCTCCCACCAGCCCACCGCCGCCCGGGTCCCCCCGCGCCCTACCCGCGCAGCGGGCGGAAGGCGTCGCGCAGGGTCTCGGCGAGCAGCTGCGGCTCGGCGACGGCCGGGAAGTGGCCGCCGCGGTCGTGCTGGGCCCAGCGGGTGAGGACGAAGCAGCGCTCGGCCAGCTCGCGGGGCGGCTGGGGGAAGGGCACCCGCTCACCGCCGAAGACGCTGACGGCGGTGGGCACCGCGGGCGGAGGTCCGCTGGTGGGCAGCAGGCTGCCCGGGCGGTGACGGGTGGCCCAGTACGGCAGCAGCGAGGTCGGTGCCGTGCCGGTGGCCCAGTACAGCGTCAGGGTGGCGAGCAGCAGCTCGCGGTCGAAGGCGGGCTCGCCGCGGGCGTCGGTGCTGCTCCACGCCGCGACCTTCTCGCCGACCCAGGCGGCCAGGCCGGCCGGCGAGTCGTTCAGGGCCGTGGCCAGGGTGGCCGGCTTGGTGGCCTGCTGGTGGGCGTAACCGCCCTCGGCCGCGGCCCACGCTTCGACCTCGCGGGCGTAGCGGGCCTCGTCGTCGCTCCACGGCTGCTCCGGCACGGGCAGCGAGGGCGTCGCGAGGTGGATGCCGGCGACGGCCTCGGGGTGGGTGCGCGCCAGCCAGGCCGTCACCCCGGCGCCCAGGTCGCTGCCGTGGGCGACGTACCGGTCGTGGCCCAGGCCGTCGGCCATCACCCGGTGCCACAGCTCCGCCACCTGCCGGGCCACCAGGCCGCCGCGCGGCGGCGGCGCCGAGAAGCCGAAGCCGGGCAGCGAGGGCAGCACCACGTCGAAGGCGTCGGCCGCCTCGCCGCCGTGGGCCTGCGGGTCGGTCAGCAGCGGCACGAGCTCGAGGTGCTCGAGGAACGAGCCCGGCCACCCGTGGGTCAGCACCAGCGGCAGGGGGTCGGGCCCGCGGCCCACGGCCCGGACCGCGTGCACGACCTGGCCGTCGACGTCGGCGCTCAGGTGCTCGAGCCCGTCGAGGCGGTCCTGCAGCGCGCCGGCGTCGAAGCGCAGCCAGGCGGCGACGAGCTCGCGCGTCCACGCCTGCGGCGCGCCGGCGTCCCACCCGTCCGCCGACTCCTCCGGCCACCGCGTGCGCGCCAGCCGGTCGCGCAGGTCGGCCAGCTGCTCCGGCGCCAGCACGGGGTGCAGCGGCGTGATCGTGGTCGGCACGGGCGCCACCCTGCCAGCGGGCGGGTCAGCCGCGCTGCGCGCGCGTCGTCCTCGGCACCAGCAGGGCGGTGCCGACCGCGGCCAGCGCGGCCGCGGCGGAGAGCACGAACGCCGTGGTGAACCCCGCGTCGGTGGGCGGCCCGCCGCCCGAGGCGCTGGCGGCGACCACCGTGGTGGCGATCGCCGACCCGAAGGCCCCGCCCACGGTGCGGACGACGGTGTTGATGCCGGTCGCGACCCCCACCTCCTCCTGGCGGACGGCGTCGACGACGAGGTTGGCCATCGAGCCGAAGGCGAAGGCGATGCCCGCACCGAGCAGGAAGCCGCCGAGCATCAGGTGCCAGGCCGCCGAGTGCGCCAGCGCCATGAGGGTGAACGCAGCGGTCGCGAGGCCGGCGCCGAGCACGAGGGTGGTCCGGAAGCCGGTGGCCACCCCGAGCCGCCCGGCCACGGGGCCGACGGCCAGCTGCCCGATCGCGCTCGGCAGCAGGATCAGCCCGGCGACGGTGGCCGAGGTCCCGAGGCCGTACCCGGTGTCCGCGGGAGCCTGCGCCAGCGTGGGGATGAGCAGGAAGCCGGCGAACATGCTCAGCCCGATGACGAAGCCGGTGAGGTTGGTCGCCGCGACCGTGCGCTGGGTGAGCACGTCGAGCCGGATCAGCGGCTCGGCGACGCGGCGCTCGACGAGCGCCCACACCACCAGGACCAGGGCGCCGCCGGCCAGCAGCCCCACGTTCGCGGGCGAGCCCCAGCCCAGCGACGAGGCCTGGGTGACGCCGAGCAGCAGGGCGGCCAGGCCCGCGGCCAGCAGGAGGGCCCCGGTCCAGTCGACCGACTGCCGCGCCTGGGGCGGCGACGGCGGGACCCACCGCCGGGCCGCGAGGGCGGCGGGCACGGCCACCAGGCTGAGCCAGAACAGCCACGAGACGTCGAGCTGGTCGACCAGCACGCCCGACAGGGGCAGGCCGATGCCGGCGCCGACGCCGAAGACGGCGCTGATCAGGCTGATCGCCCCCGGCACCCGCGCCCGCGGGAAGGAGTCGCGGACCACGCCGAAGGCCAGCGGGAACACGCCCCCGGCCACGCCCTGGAGCACCCGCCCGGCGATCAGCACCTCGATGGTCGGCGCGAGCGCGTTGACCACCCCGCCGAGGGCGAAGACCAGCAGGACGGCGGTGAGCACCCGCCCCTTTCCCAGGGTGTCGCCCAGCTTGCCGACCACGGGGGTCGCGACGGACGCCGAGAGCAGGAAGCCGGTGAGCACCCAGGAGGTCGCGGCCTGGCTGGCGCCGTAGGTGGCGGCCAGGGTGGGCAGCGCCGGGAGCACGAGGGTCTGCGAGAGGGCGAAGACCACGCCGGCGGCGAGCAGCACGGCGAGCACCCGGTCGGGGTGCTCGGCCAGGCCCGTCTCCGCGCCCCGGGGGGCGCCCCCGGCCGCGGGCTCCACCACCGCCGCGCCGCTGGACGTGGGCGGTGGACGGTGCGGGGGGGTCACCGGACCAGTGTGGGCGCGCACCCTGCGACGCGGGCGGGCGGTACCGCGGTGGTCGCGACGGGCACGGCTCGACGGGCTCAGGCCAGGTGCGGGTGGGTCTCGCGGACGGCTCGGCCCAGCAGGGCCAGGCCCGGCTCGATCAGCGGCTCGCGGATGGCGTTGAAGCCCAGGCGGAAGCAGGTGCGGGGGGCGGGGTCGCGCAGGTGGTACTGCTCGCCCGGGATGACCAGCACCCCGAGCTCCCTGGCCCGCGCCGCCATCACCGTGGCGTCGAACCCCTCGGGGCCCTGCACCCACACGCTCAGCCCGCCGGAGGGGACGTCGCCGACGTCCCACGGCAGGTGGCGGCGCAGCCCGGCGGCCACGGCCTCGAACTTGCGGCGCAGCACCCGGCGGTGCTGGGCGAGGACCCGGTGGAAGTCGCCGGACGCGATGAACAGGGCCAGGGCGCGCTGGTCGAGGCCCGAGGGGTGCCGGGTGGCCAGGTAGCGGCGCTCCCGCAGCTCGGCGACCAGCGGGGCCTCCGCGACG
Organism: uncultured Quadrisphaera sp.; assembly: GCA_902806005.1. Lineage (GTDB taxonomy): Bacteria > Actinomycetota > Actinomycetes > Actinomycetales > Quadrisphaeraceae > CADCUY01. The sequence continues at coordinate 31,615 of CADCUY010000602.1, forward strand.
ACGTACCCGAGGCGCAGGCCGGGGGAGAGGATCTTCGAGAACGTGCCGAGGTACACGACCCGCCCGCTGCGGTCGCAGGCGCGCAGCGGCGCGGTCGGAGCGCCGCGGAAGCGCACCTCGGAGTCGAAGTCGTCCTCGACGACCAGGAAGTCCTCGGCCGCGGCCCGGGCGAGGATCTCCTGCCGGCGGCTGGCGTGCAGGGTGGTGTTCGTCGGGTGCTGGTGGCTGGGGGTGAGGTAGAGCAGGTCGACGTCGGCGCCGGGGTCGGGCCGGACCCCGTGAGCGTCGACGGGGAAGAACAGCAGTCGCGCGCCCGAGCGGTGGAAGATGCGGGCGGCGTCGACGTAGCCGGGGTCCTCGACGGCGACGGTGCGCCCCGGGTCGAGCAGCGCCCCCGCGAGCAGCGACAGGGCCTGCTGCACCCCGGCGGTGACGAGCACCTGCTCCGGCCGCGCCCGGATGCCCTTGCCGGGCAGGACGTGCCGGACCAGCGCCTCCACGAGCAGCGGGTCGTCGGCGTCGCCGGCGTCGCGCACCGCGTGCACCGCGTGCGCGCGCTCGAAGGCCCGCCGCGACGCCCGCAGCCACGCGGCCTCCGGGAAGGCGCCGGGGGCGACCTGCCCGGGCAGGAACGGGTAGGGGTGGTCGAGGTAGTCGGGGTCGCTGAGCGACTTGGCCGGCCACGGGTCGTCGCGGGTCAGCAGGTGGCTGCCCCAGTCGACCGGCGCCGCCGGCTGCTCCCGCCCGCCGGCGGGGGCGGCCCGCAGCCGCTGGGCCGGGAGGTCGGCCGGGTAGAGCCCGGAGCGCGGCCGGCTGACCAGGAGCCCCTGCCCGGTGAGCTCCTGGAGCGCGGCGTCGACCGTCGTCCGGGACACCCCGTACATCGCGCTCAGCTGCCGGCTCGAGGGGATCGGGCGGTGGCGGGGGTACTCCCCCCGCTCCAGCGCCGCGGTGATCACCGCCCGCAGGCGGGCGTACAGCGGGCCCGGGGCGCCGTCCAGGCCCCAGCCGGGTGCGTCGGAGGGCTGGTCGGGGTCGATGCCCGCGGACGCTACCGGCTGCGGCGGCCCTCAGCCGGTCCGGTGCACGACCTGGGCCGAGGTCTGGTCGCGGGCGAGCAGCAGCAGCTGGTCGACGTTGACGTGGGCCGGCCGGGTGGCGACCCAGGCGACGGTGTCGGCGACGTCGTCCGCGGTCAGCGGGCGCGCGCCGGCGTAGACGGCGTCGGCCCTGGCGCGGTCGCCGCGGAAGCGGACCAGGGAGAAGTCGGTGCGCACCATGCCCGGGTCGATCTGGCACACCCGCACGGGCTGGCCGAGCAGCTCGATCCGCAGCACCCGGCTGAGCGCTGCCACGCCGTGCTTGGCGGCGTTGTAGCCACCGCCGCCGCCGTACGGCTCCCGCGCCGCCACCGAGCCGATGGTGATCACCTGGCCGTCCCCGGAGGCCACCAGGTGCGGCAGCAGCGCCTGGGTGACGCGCAGCGTGCCGAGGACGTTGGTCTCGTACATCCAGCGCCAGTCCTCGACGGCGGCGCTGGCGACCGGGTCGGCGCCGAGGGCGCCGCCGGCGTTGTTGACCAGCAGGTCGCACCGGCCCAGCCCGGCGGCCAGGGCGTCGACGGAGTCCTGGTCGGTCACGTCGAGGGCCACGGCGGTGCCGCCGCAGGCGGCGGCGACCTCGGCGAGCTTGTCGGCACGGCGAGCGCCGAGGACGACGTCGAAGCCCGCGCGAGCCAGCGCGCACGCCGTCGCCGCCCCGATGCCGCTGCTGGCCCCGGTGACCACGGCCACCCGTCGTCCGGCCACCTGCCCCGGGCCGGGGCCGGGGCCGGTCTCGGGGCCGGTCACGGGGCCGGTCACGGTGTCGCCGCCGCCTCGATCGCGTCGGCGTGCAGCGCCGCCGCGTAGTCCTCGGCGGTGCCGGCGCCGGCGATCTCGCCCTCACCCGCGAGGAAGGCCGCGGTCTCGGCCAGCACGGGCCCCAGGGGGCCGGAGAAGTACTCCGCCTGCTGCTCGGCGGCGCGCAGGTAGGTCGTGCCGGACAGCTGCCGCTCGACGGTGGCCGGGTCGGTGCCCATCTGCGCCGCGATGGCCTCCGCCGCACCCGCCGGGTCGTCCTGGATCTGCTGCACGGCCCAGTCCTGGGCCTGGGTCCAGACCGCCATGA
>CADCUY010000603.1 GCA_902806005.1 uncultured Quadrisphaera sp.
GGCGGTTCCGAGGCCCGCGAGACAGCACTTCCCCCCACAGGTGCGGTTCCGAGGCCCACGAGACTGCGCTTCCCCCCACAAGTGCGGTTCCGAGGCCCGGGGGAGGGCACTTCCCCCCACGAGTGCGGTTCAGGGGCCGGGGGGTGCTGGTCCCGCGCCGTGCTCGCCGGACGCCGGCGCTCGCCCCCGTGGACGAGCGCCGGCGCCGCGCCGGTCAGCGCAGCCGGTCGCGCTCCTGCGCCCGCAGCGCCCGGGCCACCGCGTCGCGGCCCTCGAACACCAGCCGCCGCAGCGCCGGCAGGTCGGCCGGGGCCTGCGCCAGCCACGCGTCGTACCGCTCGAGCAGCGCGGGCGAGGCCTGCGCCACCGGCGCCAGCCCCGTCACCACCTGCTGGGCGATCTCGTTGGTGCGCGAGCGCCACACGTCCTCGATCGCCGCGAAGTACGGCTCCACGAACGGCGCCAGCAGCGCCCGCCCGGGCTCCCCGACCACCCGGCCGAAGCCCGTGATGACCGCCGCCTGCACCGCGTTCGGCAGCTCGTTCCCCGCCCCGGGGGAGACCACGGCGGCGAAGGCGTCCTGCTTCGCGTCGGCCGTCGGCACCGCCGCCCGGGCCGCGGCGGCGGCCCGGCGCCCCGTCGCGGTGTCGTCGCGCGCGACCTCGGCCGAGATCTCCGCGTGCCCCGCCCGGCCGCCGGCGACCAGCGAGGTCAGCAGCTCCCAGCGCAGGTCGGTGTCGACCGCGAGCCCCTCCCAGACCACCGAGCCGGAGAGCAGCCCCGCGACGACGTCCAGCTGCGACGGCGCGGCCGCCCGGCCCGAGGCGGCCCGGGTCAGCTGCAGCTGCTGGTCGCTGCCGGGGGGCGCCGCGGCCGCCAGCGCGAGCAGCCGCTCGGCGACGTCCACCCCGGTGCTCTCGCGCAGCGCGGGGCTCACGTACAGCGAGGTCGTGGTCGCCAGCTGGCGCAGCAGGGTGAGGACCACGGACGAGCCGGTCTCGGCGGCGACGTTGCCGAGCACCAGGTCGAGGAAGTCGCGGGCGGCCATCTCGGCGTCGCGCGTCATGTCCCACGCGGCGCCCCACACCAGGGTGCGGGGCAGGGACTCCTCGAACGCCCCCAGGTGCCGCACCGCGGTGGCCAGGGAGTCGGGGTCGAGCCGCACCTTGGCGTAGGCGAGGTCGTCGTCGTTGAGCAGCAGCAGGTCGGGGCGCTGGGTGCCGACCAGCTCGGGCACCGCGGTGAGGGGCCCGTCGCCGGTCACGTCCAGCTCCACCCGCTGCGTGCGGTGCACCCGCGCCACCTCCTCGCCGGTCGGCGAGAGGGAGACCTCGACGTCGTAGCACCCGATCGCCAGCCGGTGAGGGCGCTGCACCGGGTGGGTCTCCGGCACCTCCTGCGCCACCGAGAGCGCGGTGATCGTGCCCTCGTCGTCGACGTGGAGCTCCGGGCGCAGCGTGGTCACGCCCGCCTCCTCCAGCCACACCCGCGACCACGCGCGCAGGTCGCGCCCCGAGGCCGCCTCCAGGGCGGTGAGGAAGTCGTCGAGGGTGGTGTTGCCCCAGGCGTGCTGGCGGAAGTAGGCGCGCACCCCCTCGTCGAAGCGGTCGCGGCCCACCCAGGCGACCAGCTGCTTGAGCACCGACGCGCCCTTGGCGTAGGTGATGCCGTCGAAGTTGACCTCCACCGCCTCGAGGTCGGTCATGTCGGCGACGATCGGGTGGGTCGAGGGCAGCTGGTCCTGGCGGTAGGCCCACGACTTCTCCAGGCTCGCGAACGTCGTCCACGCCCCGGTCCACCGCGTCGCCTCCGCCTGGGCGACCGTCGAGGCGTACTCCGCGAAGCTCTCGTTGAGCCACAGGTCGTCCCACCAGCGCATGGTCACGAGGTCGCCGAACCACATGTGCGCCAGCTCGTGCAGGATCGTCGTGGCGCGCCGCTCGACGATCGCGTCGGTGGGCTTGGAGCGGAAGACGTAGCTCTCGACGAAGGTGACCGCGCCGGCGTTCTCCATCGCCCCGGCGTTGAACTCCGGCACGAAGAGCTGGTCGTACTTGGTGAACGGGTAGGGCAGGTCGAAGGCCGCCTCGAAGTGGGCGAAGCCGGCGCGGGTGATGGCCATGACCTCCTCGGCGTCGAGGTGGGGGGCCAGCGAGGCCCGGCAGAACACGCCCAGGGGGATGGTGCGGCCGTCGCTGCTGGTCAGCTCCCCGCGCACCGCGGCGTAGGGCCCAGCGACGATCGCGGTGACGTAGCTGGCCAGGCGCGGTGTGGCCTCGAAGGTCCACACCGCCGTGCCCTCGCGCGGCCCGGGCGCCGGCTCGGGGGTGGGCGAGACCGAGACGACGGTCCAGTCCGCCGGCGCGGTGACGGTGAACGCGAAGGTCGCCTTGAGGTCGGGCTGCTCGAAGACGGCGAAGACCCGCCGCGAGTCGGCGACCTCGAACTGGCTGTACAGGTAGGTGGCGCCGTCGACGGGGTCGACGAAGCGGTGCAGCCCCTCGCCGGTGGTCATGTAGGCGCAGTCGGCCTCGACGACCAGGGTGTTGGACGCCGCGAGGTCGTCCAGGCGCAGCCGCGCGCCGTCGAAGACCTCGGCGACGTCGAGCGCCACCCCGTTGAGCACGGCGCTGCGCACGCTCGGGGCGATCAGGTCGATGCTCGTCGAGGCGCCCGGGGTGGTGGCGGTGAAGCGCACGCGGGTGGTCGAGGCGAACGTCGGGCCGTCGCCGCTGAGGTCGAGGTCGACCTCGTAGTCGTCGACCGCGAGCAGCGCGGCGCGCTCGGCGGCGTGGGCGCGGGTGAGGTTGGTGTCCGGGGAGGCTGGCACCGGGGAATGCTGTCACGGCGAGCGGGGTTCGTGGAGACCGTGACCACCGACGCCGCCCCCCGCCCGACCCCGTCCGCGACGACGTCCACCGAGGACGCCGCGACGGCGGTGGAGTTCTGGTTCGACCCGATCTGCCCCTGGGCGTGGATGACCTCGCGCTGGGTGCTGGAGGCCGAGCGGGTGCGCCCGATCGACGTCGAGTTCAAGGTGATGAGCCTGTCGGTGCTCAACGAGGGCCGCGACCTGCCCGCGGAGTACGTGGAGATGATGGCGAAGGGCTGGGGCCCCGTCCGGGTCGTCGTCGCCGCCCAGGAGCTGCACGGCGCCGAGCGCCCCGGCCTGGTCCGCGACCTCTACACCGCGCTGGGCACCCGCATCCACCCCGGCGGTGAGAAGGACTACGCCGCGGCGATCGCCGGTGCCCTCGAGGAGGTGGGCCTGCCGGCCGACCTGGCGCGGTACGCGGGCTCCGACGAGTACGACGCGCCGCTGCGCGCCAGCCACGAGGCGGCCATCAGCCGGGTCGGTGACGACGTCGGCACCCCGGTGATCGCGGTCGCCGCCGCCGACGGCAGCCAGGGCCCGGCCTTCTTCGGCCCGGTGATCACGCCCGCCCCCAAGGGCGAGGAGGCGGGACGGCTGTGGGACGGCGTCGTCGCCGTCGCCCAGGTGCCCGGGTTCTACGAGCTGAAGCGCTCGCGCACCGCAGGCCCGATCTTCGACTGAGCCGGGCGGGCACACTGGGCGCCATGCGCGTCCACCTCGGCGGAGACCACGCCTCGTTCGCCCTGCGCGAGCACCTGCTCGAGCACCTGAGGGCCGGGGGCCACGACGTCGTCGACCACGGGCCGCACGTGCTCGACCCGGCCGACGACTACCCGGCCTTCGTGCTGCCCGCCGCGCTCGCCGTGGCGGCCGAGCCGGGCAGCCTCGGCGTGGTGCTCGGCGGCTCCGGCAACGGGGAGCAGATCGCCGCCAACTGCGTGCCCGGGGTGCGGGCGGCCCTGGCGTGGAGCCTGGAGACCGCACGGCTCGCCCGCCAGCACAACGACGCCACGGTGGTGGCGGTCGGGGCGCGGATGCACGCGCTCGAGGAGGCGACCGCGATCGTCGACGCGTTCCTGGCCGAGCCCTTCTCGGGCGACGAGCGGCACGCCCGCCGGATCGCGATGCTCACCCGGTTCCGCGCGACCGGCGAGCTGCCGGCCCCCGATGCCTGAGGGCCACACCCTCCACCGCCTCGCCCGCAACGTCGACCGGCGCTTCCGGCGCGCCGTCGTCGCGGCCGCCAGCCCGCAGGGCCGGTTCGCCGCCGGCGCCCAGCGCCTGGACGGCACCCGCCTGGTCGGGGCCCGCGCGCACGGCAAGCACCTGCTGGTGCGCTTCGCGCCGCCCGACGCGCCGCCACCGCTGCGCCGTCGCCCCGCCGGGGCGTCCGTGGACGGCGAGCAGACCCTCCACGTGCACCTGGGCCTCTACGGCACGTTCGTCCTCGGCGCCGGAGAGCCGCCCCCGGTGCGCGGCGCCCTGCGGCTGCGCCTGGTCGGGGTGCCCGAGGAGGCCGCGGGGGACGAGGCGGCGCCCTGGGGCGACCTGCGCGGCCCCACCGCGTGCGAGCTGCTGGAGCCCGGTGAGGTCGAGGCCCTCGAGGCCCGGCTCGGCCCCGACCCCCTGCAGCCCGACCCGGCCGGCGCGGGCCGCGCGGCGTTCGTCGCCCGCACCGGCGCGTCGCGCTCGGCCGTCGGGGGGCTGCTGATGCGCCAGGACCTCGTGGCCGGCATCGGCAACGTCTACCGCGCCGAGGCGCTCTTCCGCGCCGGCGTGCACCCGGAGGTGCCCGGCCGCAGCGTGGGCGACGCGGTGCTCGGCGGGATGTGGGACGACCTGGTGGTGCTCATGCGCTCCGGGGTGCGCACCGGGCGGATCGTCACCACGGAGCCCGAGCACCGGACCGGTCCCGGCCCGGGCGCGCGGGGCCGGGCCGGCGGCCGGGCGGGGTGGCGCGACGTCGCCCACTACGTCTACCGGCGCCAGGGCCTGCCCTGCCGGGTGTGCGGCACGCCGGTGGAGACGGCGGTGATGGTGGGGCGGAACGTGTTCTGGTGTCCGGTCTGCCAGCCCTCGTGAGCGGCTATGTTCCCCGGGTGGCCCTCGACACCGACGCCGGGGCGGTGCCCCGACGGCGCCGTCCGGGCCCGGTGGGCCGCCTCGTGCGCCGCCTGCGGCAGCGGGGGATGCCCCAGCAGGGCGTGCTGCTGCTGTGGCTGACGGCGCTGAGCCTGGTGGTCGCGCTCGGCGCGCGGGCCATGCCCGACTGGATCCCCGCCTCGTCGATGGTGCTGGTCCTCATGCTCGGCGGCTTCTTCCTGCGCCTGCGCTCGATGCTGCTGCTCTACGTGGTGGCCTTCGCCGGGTTCCTCTTCGCCGCCTACGACCGCCAGCGCGGGCTGATGGACGGCGTCACCCCCGGGGTGGTGCTCCTGGTGCTGACGATCGCGCTGCTGGTGGCCCTGTGGGTGAGCAGCCGCGAGCGCCTCGGCCTGCAGGGCACCAGCGGCGACACGATGCTCGTCGACCTGCGCGACCGGCTGCGCAGCCTCGGCCGCGTGCCGCCGCTGCCCCCGTCGTGGCACATGGAGGTGGAGCTGCGCCCGGCCTTCGGCGACTCCTTCTCGGGCGACTTCGTCATCGCGACCTCGGGGGAGTCGCACGAGGGCGTGCTGGAGGTCGTGCTCGTCGACGTCTCGGGCAAGGGCCAGCAGGCCGGCAGCCGCTCGCTGCTGCTCTCCGGGGCCCTCGGGGGGCTCCTCGGGTCGGTGCCGCCGGAGCAGTTCCTGCCGCTGGCCAACGGCTACCTGCTGCGCCAGGACTGGGCCGAGGGCTTCGCCACGGCCGCGCACCTGCGGGTCGACCTGGCCACCGGGGCGTACCGGCTGGCCGTGGCCGGCCACCCCCCGGCGGCCACCGGTCTGGGCGGCGAGCCGTGGCAGCTGCTCGACGGCGAGCACGGCCCCGCCCTCGGGCTGGTCCCGTGCACCGACTACCCCGCGCAGGAGGGGGTGCTCGCCCGCGGGCAGGCGGTGGTCATGTACACCGACGGGCTGGTCGAGCAGCCCGGCGTCGACCTCTACGACGGGATCGACGCCCTCGTCGCGCAGGCCTCCGCGGTCGGCACCACCGGCTGGGAGCAGGGCGCGGCCGGCCGCGTGGTCGACGCGGTGCGCGCCGACGAGACCGACGACCGCGCCCTGGTGATGGTCTGGCGCGACTGACCCGCCCGGCGGGACGAGCCCCGGCCCGCGGGCCCCGCCGCCTCGTCCCGCTCCCGCGACGGGCGAGCCGGCCGCAGCAGTGGTGCACTGCCCGGGTGGGCACTCGCCGCCTCGGCCCCGGTGACGTGGCGTGCTGGGTGGTGAAGACCGCCGCGCCGCCGTCCGCGCTCGCCGCCGGCTGGGCGCCGGGTGAGACCCGGCACCTGCAGCGGTGCCTGCGCCCGACCTACCGGCTGGCGCTGGTGGCACCCGGCCAGCGCTGCCTGCTGTGGCTCAGCGGTGCCCGCGAGCCCGGGGTCCACGCCGTCGGGGTGCTGGCCGGGGTGCCCGGCGGCGACGGCCGGGTGGAGGTGGCCCTGCACCGGCTCGAGGAGCCGCTGGCCCGCGCGGAGCTGCTCGCGGAGCCGGCCTTCGCCGGCGCCGAGGTCGTGCGGGTGCCGATCGGCGCGAACCCCTCGTACCTGACGGCAGCGCAGCTGGCCCCGGTGCTCGCCCGCCTCGAGCCGCAGGCGCGGGCCGCGGCCGGGTGGGTCTGAGCGGGCCGGGTGTGAGCGGACCGGGTGTGAGCGGGCCGGGCGCCGTCAGGGGCCGCCGGCCCGCAGGAGGTAGCGGGCGAAGATCCCGTCCTCCGAGTGCAGCGCCTCCTCGACGACGAAGCCGGCGCGCTCGAGCATCGGCTCGAGCAGCCAGGTGAAGGTCGAGTGCTCGTCGCGCACGTGCTCCTCGAGCTCGGCGCGGCTCCACTGCCCGACCACCCCGTCGCCGCCCGTGGCGCACCAGGCCTCGAACCGCTCCTCGGCCTCGTCGGGGGCGACGTCGTAGACGACGTCCCACAGCCGCAGCACCCCTCCGGGCCGCAGCATCCGGCGGACCCGCGCCAGCGCCACGGCCTTCCACGCGTCGGGCAGGTGGTGCAGGGCGTACCGCGAGTAGACGACGTCGGCCGGCGCGCCCGTGTGCTGGTGGGTGAGGAAGCCCGCCTGCACCACCTCGACGTTGCCCAGGCCGGCCGCGGCCACCCGGGCGCGCAGGGCGGCCAGCATCGCGGGCGAGACGTCGACGGCGACCACCCGCGCGCAGGCGGGGGCCACCGCCAGGGTGAACTGCCCGGTGCCCGCGCCCAGGTCGACCACCACCGAGCGCTCGTCCAGGCCCCAGCGGCGCAGCAGGGCGACCTCGTCGGCCGCGCCGGCGTCCTCCTTGCCGTCGTACCGGGCGACGTGCTCGGCGTCGAGGTTCTCCCGCCCGGCGCTGGCCACCTCGTCGAGCAGCCACCCGGGCCGCGGCGGACGGGGCTGGACGGCGCTCACCCGGCCATCGTGCCGCAGCGGCGGCGCGGTGCCCACCCCCGTGCCCACCCCCGAGCGGGCGGGCCGTGACGACGGGAGCGCGCCTGAGGGGTGAAGCGCCTGACCGCGGCGCCGGATGTGCGCGAGGATGCTTGCTGCGCCTTGGCTGACCACCGCCGCTCGCCGCGCCCCCCACCGCTCGTCCCGTGCCTGCCTCGCCGAAGGACCCCGCATGAGCCTCGAGACCCGACCCGACCCGACCGCGACCGAGGCGGTCGCCGTCCCGGGCCAGGGCGCCGCCGCCACCGCCGTGCCGCCCGAGGGCGAGCGCCAGCTGGCCGCCGTGCTCGCCGCCCTCGACGCCCTGGTCGCGGGCGACTTCAGCGTGCGCCTCGACCCGGGTCCGGGTCTCGCGGGGCAGGTCGCCGACCGGGTCAACGCCGTGGCGGTGCTCAACGAGCGGCGCACCCGCGAGCTGGTGCGCGCCAGCAGGGTGATCGGCCGCGAGGGCCGGATGACCGAGCGCCTCGACGAGGTCGGCGCCGACGGCGCGTGGGGCACCGGCGCGGCGGCGGTCAACTCCCTCATCGACGACCTGGTGCGCCCGACCACCGAGGTGGCCCGCGTCATCGCGGCCGTCGCCGAGGGCGACCTCAGCCAGCAGATGGCCCTGGACATCGCCGGCCAGCCGGTCAAGGGCGAGTTCCTGCGCATCGGCACCACCGTGAACACGATGGTCGACCAGCTCTCCTCGTTCGCCGACGAGGTGATCCGGGTGGCCCGCGAGGTGGGCACCGAGGGCGAGCTCGGCGGCCAGGCCCGGGTGCGCGGCGCCTCCGGGGTGTGGCGCGACCTCACCGAGTCGGTGAACTCGATGGCCGGCAACCTCACCAGCCAGGTCCGCAACATCGCCCAGGTCACCACGGCGGTGGCCCAGGGCGACCTGAGCCAGAAGATCACCGTCGACGCCCGCGGCGAGATCCTCGAGCTGAAGAACACCGTCAACACCATGGTCGACCAGCTGTCGTCCTTCGCCGACGAGGTCACGCGCGTGGCCCGCGAGGTGGGCACCGAGGGCCGCCTCGGCGGCCAGGCCCAGGTGCGCGGGGTCTCCGGCACCTGGCGCGACCTGACCGACTCGGTGAACTCGATGGCGTCCAACCTCACCGACCAGGTGCGCAGCATCGCCCAGGTGGCGACCGCGGTGGCCCGCGGCGACCTCAGCCAGAAGATCACGGTGGAGGCCAAGGGCGAGGTCGCGGCCCTGGCGCAGACCCTGAACACGATGGTCGACCAGCTGTCGTCCTTCGCCGACGAGGTCACGCGCGTGGCCCGCGAGGTGGGCACCGAGGGCGAGCTCGGCGGGCAGGCGCAGGTGCCGGGGGTGGCGGGCACCTGGAAGGACCTCACCGACTCGGTGAACTCCATGGCCGGCAACCTCACCAGCCAGGTCCGCAACATCGCCCAGATCGTCGCCGCGGTCGCCAAGGGCGACCTCAGCCAGAAGATCACCGTCGACGCCAAGGGCGAGGTCGCGGCGCTCGCCGACACCATCAACTGGCTCACCGACACCCTGCAGCTGTTCGCCGAGCAGGTGACCACCGTGGCCCGCGAGGTGGGCACCGAGGGCAAGCTCGGCGGCCAGGCCGAGGTGCCCGGCGTCGCCGGCACGTGGAAGGACCTGACCGACAACGTCAACTCGATGGCGTCCAACCTCACCGCCCAGGTGCGCGACATCGCCGCCGTCACCACGGCGGTGGCGCGCGGCGACCTGACGCAGAAGGTCTCCGCCGACGTCCGCGGCGAGACCCTGGAGCTGAAGTCGACGATCAACACGATGGTCGACCAGCTGTCGTCCTTCGCCGACGAGGTCACCCGCGTGGCCCGCGAGGTGGGCACCGAGGGCAAGCTCGGCGGGCAGGCGCAGGTGCGCGGGGTCTCCGGCACCTGGAAGGACCTGACCGACAACGTCAACTTCATGGCCGGCAACCTCACCAGCCAGGTCCGCAACATCGCCCAGGTGGCGACCGCCGTCGCCAAGGGCGACCTCAGCCAGAAGATCACCGTGGACGCGCGGGGCGAGATCCTCGAGCTGACCTCGACGGTGAACACCATGGTCGACCAGCTCTCGTCCTTCGCCGACGAGGTGACGCGCGTGGCCCGCGAGGTGGGCACCGAGGGCAAGCTCGGCGGGCAGGCGCAGGTGCGCGGGGTCTCGGGCACCTGGCGCGACCTCACCGAGAACGTCAACGGCATGGCCTCGAACCTGACCAGCCAGGTGCGCAACATCGCCCAGGTCACCACGGCGGTGGCCCAGGGCGACCTGAGCCAGAAGATCACCGTCGACGCCAAGGGCGAGGTCGCGGCGCTGGCGCAGACGATCAACACGATGGTCGACCAGCTGTCGAGCTTCGCCGACGAGGTCACGCGCGTGGCCCGCGAGGTGGGCACCGAGGGCCGGCTCGGCGGGCAGGCGCAGGTCAAGGGCGTCTCGGGCACCTGGCGCGACCTGACCGACAACGTGAACTACATGGCCGCGAACCTCACCGGCCAGGTGCGCAACATCGCCCAGGTGGCGACCGCGGTGGCCCGCGGCGACCTGAGCCAGAAGATCACCGTGGACGCGCTCGGGGAGATCCTCGAGCTGAAGTCGACGGTGAACACGATGGTCGACCAGCTGTCGTCCTTCGCCGACGAGGTGACGCGCGTGGCCCGCGAGGTGGGCACCGAGGGCGAGCTCGGCGGGCAGGCGCAGGTGCGCGGGGTGTCGGGCACCTGGCGCGACCTGACCGACTCGGTGAACTTCATGGCCTCCAACCTCACCAGCCAGGTCCGCAACATCGCGCTGGTCACCACCGCGGTGGCCCAGGGCGACCTGAGCCAGAAGATCACCGTCGACGCCCAGGGCGAGATCCTGGAGCTGAAGAACACCGTCAACACGATGGTCGACCAGCTGTCGAGCTTCGCTGCGGAGGTCACGCGCGTGGCCCGCGAGGTGGGCACCGAGGGCAAGCTCGGCGGTCAGGCCGAGGTCGCCGGGGTGTCGGGCACCTGGCGGCACCTGACCGAGAACGTGAACCAGCTGGCCGGCAACCTCACCACCCAGGTGCGGGCGATCGCGGAGGTCTCCACCGCCGTGACCCGCGGCGACCTGACCCTGTCGATCACCGTGGAGGCCCAGGGGGAGGTGGCCGAGCTCAAGGACAACATCAACCAGATGATCGCGAACCTGCGCTCGACCACCGACATCAACGCCCAGCAGGACTGGCTGAAGTCGAACCTGGCGCGGATCGGCTCGCGCCTGCAGGGCCAGCGAGACCTCGGCCAGGTCACACAGATGATCATGAGCGAGGTGACGCCCGTCGTCGAGGGCGTGCAGGGCGCCTTCTTCCTCGCCGACCACAGCAGCGGCACCACGGTGCTGCGCCGGGCCGCGAGCTACGGCACGGGCCCCGCCGACGGCCCCGACGGCGAGGTGGTCT
>CADCUY010000604.1 GCA_902806005.1 uncultured Quadrisphaera sp.
CCGGCGGGCGGGCTCGCTCTCCGGCGGTCAGGGCCAGCGGGTGGCGCTGGCCCGCGCCCTGGCCGCGCGGCCCGACGTCCTGCTGCTCGACGAGCCGTTCAGCGCCCTGGACCCCGCGGTGCGCTCGGCGATGCACCGGCTGCTGGTCGAGCTGCGCGCCGCCGTGGAGCCGACGGTGCTCCTGGTCACCCACGACCGGCACGAGGCAGCAGCGGTCGCCGACACCGTCGCCGTCGTGCTCGAGGGCCGGGTCGCCCAGCACGCCGCCGTCGACGTGCTGCACGCCCGCCCGGCGTCGCTGGCGGTCAGCCGGTTCCTCGGCGGGCTCAACGAGGTGCCGGGCCGGTGCGCCGGAGGGGCCCACCACTCGGCCCTGGGCCGGCTGGACGTCGGGCCCGCCGCGATCGGCGCCGCCGACGGCCCGGCGACCCTCGTGGTGCGCCAGGAGGCGGTGCGCCTGGTCGCCGCCGGTGACCGGGCCGCGGACCTCACCGGCACGGTCGCCCGCGTCACCCCCCAGGGGGCGCGCTCGCTGGTGGAGGTGGCCACCGTCGCCGGCCCGCTGCACGCCGAGGTGCCCCCCGGGGCGGGCTGGGCCCCGCGCTCGCCCGTCGGGGTGGTGCTCCCGCTGGAGCAGCGCTGGGTGCTCCCTGCCCCCGAGCCGCTGGACGACGCGGCGCTGGCCTCGGCCTGAGGCCTCCGGGCGGGTCAGGAGGGGTCGGACAGGGCCCGCCGCAGGGTGTGCAGCAGCGTGTTCAGCGTCTCGGCCTGCTCGGCGGTCAGGCCCAGGGCTCCGGGCGCGTTGAGGTCGCGGACGGCCGGGACGGCGCGGGCCAGGGCCCTGCGGCCGTCGTCCGTGAGCGTCACCGCGTGGGCCGTGCCGGGTCGAGCGGCTGCCCGGTGGACGAGGCCGCGCTGCTCGAGCGAGACCAGCAGCTCCCCGATGCTCTGCGGGGTGACCAGGTTGCGGCGGGCGAGGTCGGCCTGGCTGGCGCCCGGGCGGGTGGACAGGTCGAGCAGCACCCCGAACTGCATCGGGGTGAGCCCGACGCTGCCCAGGACCTCGTAGAAGCGGCGGGCCACCACCTGGTAGGCGCGGACGAGGGTCCACCCCGTCACCGTCTCGGGGTCGAAGTCGTCGGGGGATGGGGTGGCGTCCTGCACGCCCGGGACCCTAAGGTGACCTGACAGGTATCAGGTCCCTTAGGGTAGGAGCAGCCGTGACGCGGTGGACCGACTGGATGCTCGGCCACCGGGTGGTCGTGGTGCTGGCGTGGGTGGTGATCGCGGTGACCGGGGGGGTGCTGGCCCCGCGCACCGTGGAGGCGCTGACCTACGACTTCGACCTGCCCGGCCAGCCGGCGTACGAGGCGAACCAGCTGATCACCGAGCAGTTCGGCACCGCCGGGCAGTACGACCCGCTGGTGCTCGTCGCAGCACCGGGTGCCGGCACCCTCGACGACCCCGCGGTCGCCGCCTCGCTGGAGGAGCAGGTCGCCCGGGTGGCCGCCGCGGCGCCGGGCACCCGCTACGTCAGCCCGGGCACCGGGGGCGGGGAGGCGCTGGTCGCCCCGGACGGGAGCACCGCCGTCGCGCTCCTGTACCCGCCGGTGGTGCCGGGGCCCGAGCCCTACCTCGCCGCCCAGCCCGCGCTGGAGGCCGCGGCCGCGCGCAGCGACGTCGCCGGAGCCCCGCTGGCGCTGACCGGCACCACCGTCGTGGCGGAGGGCTCCTCCGGCTCCGACCGCGGCGTGCTGGTGGAGATCCTGCTCGGCGGGACCGGCGCGCTGGTCGTCCTGGTCCTGGTCTTCGGCTCCCTGCTGGCCGCGGTGCCCCTGGTGGTCGCCGCGGTGTCCATCCTGGCCACCTTCCTGTGCCTCCTGGGCCTGACCGCCGTCACCGACGTGTCCTTCGTGGTGCAGTACCTCGTCGCCCTGATCGGTCTGGGCGTGGCCATCGACTACTCCCTGCTCATCGTCATGCGGTGGCGCGAGGAGCGCTCCCACGGCGCCGACAGCGCCACCGCGGTGCGCCTCGCCATGGCCACCGCCGGGCGCTCGGTGCTCTTCTCCGGCATCACCGTGACGATCTCCCTGGCCGCCCTGGTCGCCGTGCCCCTGCCGTTCCTGCGCAGCATCGGCCTCGGCGGGCTGCTCATCCCCCTGCTCAGCGTCGCCACCGCCCTCACCCTGGTGCCGGTGCTGCTGGCCTCGGTCGGCGTGCGGCTGCAGTGGCCGCGCCGGGCCCCCACCGACCCCACGAGCGCCGCCTGGGCCAGGCTGGCGACCGCCGTCACCCGCCGCCCCGTGCTGGTCACCGCGCTCACCACCGCGGCGCTGCTGGCCCTCGCCGCGCCGCTCGTCGGCCTGCACCTCGGCTCCCCGCAGCTCAGCGCCTACGACGAGACCACCCCGGCCGGCGCCGCCGCCCAGCGGGTCACCGACTCCGGCATCGTCGCCGGCGCGCTGCGCCCCTCCCAGCTCCTCCTCCCGCCCGCCGCGGCGGGCGCCGTCGACGACCTCGCCGCCAGCCCGGGCACCGCCGCGGTGCTCGCCCCCAGCGGTGAGGGGTGGGCCGGTTCCGCCGGACGGCTGGTCCTGGCGCTGAGCGCGGACGACCCCGCGACCACCGCGGGCGCCGAGGCGGTGCGGGCGCTGCGCGCGACCGCCGCCGCCCTCCCCGGTGCCGACGGCCGGGTGCAGGTGGGGGGCAGCCCCGCGGAGGACGCCGACTTCGTCACCGCCGTCTACTCCGACTCCCCCTACGTCATCGCGGGGATCGTCGTGATCACCTTCCTCCTGCTCGCCCGGGCCCTGCGCTCCCTGTGGCTGCCGCTGAAGGCCCTGGCGCTGAACGTGGTGTCCCTGGCCGCCGCGTACGGGATCACCGTGCTCGTCTGGCAGGGCGGGTACGGCACCGAGCTGCTGTTCGGCACCTCCGCCAGCGGCGCCATCACCACCTGGGTGCCGATCGCCGTGTTCGCGTTCCTCTTCGGCCTGTCCATGGACTACGAGGTCTTCATCCTCTCCCGCATGCGCGAGGCCCACGACGCCGGCGCCGACACCCCGCGCGCCGTCGTCGAGGGCATCGCCTCCACCGGGCGCCTGGTCACCTCGGCGGCACTGATCCTGTTCTTCGCCTTCGTTGCCCTGTCCACCGTGCCGGCCATCGAGGTCAAGATCCTCGCGACGGCGCTCGCCCTGGGCATCGCCATCGACGCGCTGATCGTCCGGGCCCTGCTCGCCCCCGCTCTCGTCGTGCTGCTCGGGGAGGCGAACTGGATCCTGCCCGCGCCCCTGGCCCGGGCCCTGCGCGTCCAGGGGCCCGCACCGCACGCCGCGGCGCCGCGCCGCCGCGGCCACGAGCTCGTGCAGGAGAGCT
>CADCUY010000605.1 GCA_902806005.1 uncultured Quadrisphaera sp.
CTCGCCACCGGGCCGGTGCTGACCTGCCCGGCACCAGCCTCGTGGTCGTCGTCGCGACGGGCCTTGGCCGCGGCGACACCGGCCACCGCGGCGCCGGCCAGCACGGCCGCCCCCGCCACGGCCCCCTTGGTGATGCCCGCGCTGCCGTCGTCGCCCCGGGAGGCCGCGGCGGCGTCGACGCCGGGCGCCCCGGTCATCGCGCCCTCCTGGACGCTGCCGCGCCAGCCCCCGGACTCCGCGCCGCGCCCCTCGATGAACTCCTTGAACTTGTCGAGGTCGGCCTTGGCCCGCCGCTCGATCACGCCGATCGCGTCGCCGGCCTTCTCGACCAGCCCCTCGGGCTCGTACTCCATGGTCAGGTGCACGAGCGTGCGGTCGGGGGACAGGGCGGTGAACTGCACCGCGCCCGCGTTGGTGGCGCCGCTGGTGGCCGCCCACGCCACCTTGGTGTCCGGCACCTGCTCGAGGATCGCCGCGTCCCACTCGCGCTTGACGCCTCCGGCCTGGATGACCCAGTGGGTCATCGTGTCGCTGGTCTGGCGGACCTCCTGCACCCCGCCCATGAACTGCGGGAACTCCTCGAACTGCGTCCACTGGTCGTACGCCGTGCGGATCGGCACGGCCACCTCGATGGACTTCTCGACCCTCGTCGCCATGGTGCTCCTCTTCCCTGACGGCGCTCCCAGGGGACCGGGAGCGATCATCGATCTTGTACCCCGGCCTCGTCACCCCACACCTCCTGCGGTCGCCGCCGGTCCGCGCCGCTCCCGCGGGGGCGGCGCGGCGCACGGGTGCGAGGATCAGGCCCGGCGTCCCGTCGACCGCCAGAGGAGCACCGTGAGCCGCATCGTCGCCGTCGCCCCCGTGCTGCCGCCGGGGAGGCACACCCAGCGCGAGGTCACGGCCATGGTGCGCGAGATGGTGCTCCCCGGCGGCCGCACCGACACCAGCGCCCGCTCGCGCCTGCTCGACGGCCTGCACGCCAACGCCGGCGTCGAGCACCGGCACATGGCCCTGCCCCTGGAGGACTACCCGCGCCTGGGCGGCTTCACCGACGCCAACGACGCGTTCCTGCGGATCGGCGTGGAGCTGGGCCACGACGCCGTCGCCACCGCCCTGAAGTCCGCCGGCCTGACGCCGTCCGACGTCGACCTCGTCCTCTCCACCACCGTGACCGGCCTCGGCGCCCCGTCGCTCGAGGCTCGCCTGGTCGGCCCGCTCGGCCTGCGCCCCGACGTCAAGCGGATCCCCGTCTTCGGCCTCGGCTGCGTCGCGGGCGTCGCCGGGCTGGCCCGGGTGCACGACCACCTCGTGGGCCACCCCGACGACGTCGCGGTGCTGCTGTCCGTGGAGCTGTGCTCGCTGACCCTGCAGCGCGACGACACCTCCACCGCCAACCTCGTCGCCTCGGGCCTGTTCGGCGACGGCGCCGCCGCGGTGGTCGTCGTCGGCGACCGCCGCGCCGAGACCCTCGGCCTGCCCGGCCCCGAGGTCGTCGCCACCCGCAGCCGCTTCTACCCCGACACCGAGGGCGTCATGGGCTGGGACGTCGGCGGCACCGGCTTCAAGATCGTGCTCTCGGCGAGCGTGGCCGACGTCGTCCAGCGCCACCTCGGCGCCGACGTCGACGGCTTCCTCGACGCCGAGGGCCTGGGCCGCGACGACGTCGCGGCGTGGCTGGCCCACCCGGGCGGCCCCAAGGTGCTCACCGCCATCGCCGCCGCCCTGGGCCTGGACGGCGAGGCCCTGCGCCGCTCCCGCGAGCAGCTGGCCGACACCGGCAACCTCTCCTCCGCCTCGGTGCTCCACGTGCTGCACCGGGCGATGACCGACGGCACCGCGCGCGCCGGGGACGCCGCGGTGATGATGGCCATGGGCCCCGGGTTCTGCGCCGAGCTCGCCCTGCTGCGGTGGAGCGACGACACCCCGGAGCCCCGGCCGTGACCTCGGCGGGGTGGTTCGCGGTGCTGGTCGGCGCGGTCGCCGTCGAGCGCCTGGTCGAGCTGGTGATCTCCAAGCGCAACCTGGCCCGGGCGCTGGCGCGCGGCGGCGCCGAGAGCGGGCGCGGCCACTTCCCGGCGATGGTCGCCCTGCACACCGGGCTGCTGGTCGGCGCGGTCGCCGAGGTGGTCGTGCTCGACCGCCCGTTCCTGCCCGGCCTCGGCTGGCCCGCGCTGGTCGTGGCCCTGGCCTGCCAGGCCGGCCGCTACTGGTGCATCGCGGTGCTGGGGGAGCAGTGGAACACCCGCGTGGTCGTCGTCCCCGGCCTCGGCGCGGTGGCCCGCGGGCCCTACCGGTGGCTGCGCCACCCCAACTACGTCGTCGTCGTGGTCGAGGGCATCGCCCTGCCGCTGGTGCACTCGGCCTGGCTGACCGCCGCGGTGTTCACCGCGGCCAACGCGGTGCTGCTGCTGCGCTACCGCATCCCCGCCGAGGAGCGCGCGCTCGCCGCGCTCACCGCGGTGCCGCGGTGAGCGCGCGGGTGACCAGGACCCTGGCCGGCGCCCCGCTGGCCCCGGTGCTGCGCGACCTCGTCGTCGTCGGCGGGGGCCCGGTGGGGTTCGCCGCGGCGATCGAGGCCCGGCTGGCCGGCCTGCGGGCCGTCGTCGTCGAGCCGCGCGACACCCCGGTCGACAAGGCCTGCGGCGAGGGGCTGATGCCCGGCGCCCTGACGGCGCTGCACCGCCTCGGGGTCGACCCGCCCGGGCACCCCTTCACCGGCATCACCTACACCAGCGCGGACGGCGCCCTGCGCGCCAGCCACACCTTCACCGGCGGCCCCGGGCGCGGGGTGCGGCGCACCGTGCTGCAGCAGGCGCTCGCGGCCCGCGCCGCGGCCCTCGGCGTGCGCGTGGTCCGCGGGCGGGTGCGCGACCTGACCCAGGACGGCGCCAGCGTCCGCCTGGTGCTCGAGGACGCCGCCCCGCTGGAGGCGCGCTTCGTGGTGGCCGCCGACGGGCTCCACTCCACGGTGCGCCGGGCCCTGGGCGTGGGCCGGGGCAGCGACGGGCGCCGCTACGCCGTCCGCCGGCACGCCGCCGTCGCGCCGTGGTGCAGCGACGTCGAGGTCCACTGGGGCCGCACGCTCGAGGCCTACGTCACCCCGGTCGGCCCCGGTGAGGTGGGCGTCGCCGTCGAGGGGCCCCGCTCGCCCGCCCTCGGGCTGGACGCGGCGCTGGCCGAGCTGCCCGCCCTGCGCGCCCGTCTGGAGGGCGCGACGTGGACCTCCCCGGCCCGCGGCGCCGGCCCGCTGCGCCAGCGCGTGCGCACCCGCGTCGTCGGGCGGGTGCTGCTCGCCGGCGACGCCGCCGGCTACGTCGACGCGCTCACCGGCGAGGGACTGATGGTGGGCATGGCCACCGCGC
>CADCUY010000606.1 GCA_902806005.1 uncultured Quadrisphaera sp.
AGGCGTCGGCGACGTCGTCGACGTCCAGGGCCACCACCTCGGAGATGCGGGCCCCGGTGCCGTACAGCAGCTCCAGCAGCGCCCGGTCGCGCAGGGCGGCGGCCTCCGGGCCGGCCGACGCCGCCGCCAGCAGCGCCTCGACCTGGTGCAGCGGCAGGGCCTTGGGCAGCCGGCGCGGGACCGACGGCGGGCTGACCCGGGCCGCGGGGTCGGCCGCGCTCTGGCCCTCCAGGGCGCAGAACCGGTGCCAGCCGCGCACGGCCACCACGGCGCGGGCGGCCGAGGAGGCGCCCAGCGCCGCCAGGCCGTCCTCCCCGGCGCGCAGCACGCCGACGAAGGCGGCGACGTCGGCCTCGCCGACCTGCGACGGCCCCGCGCGGCCGAGGCGGTGCAGGTGGGCGGTGTAGCGGTCGAGGTCGCGCCGGTAGGCGGCCAGCGTGTTGGCCGACAGCCCCCGCTCCACCCGCAGGTGGGCCAGGTACGCCGCCACCGACGCGGTCAGCGCCCCCGGCACCGGCGCGGCGGCGCCCCCGTCGTCGACGCCCGCCTGCTCGACGTCCGCGCCCTCGACGCCCACCGCGGTGCCCACCCCTCCATCCTGCGCCACGGCCCCCGCCTACCGTGGTCGTCCGTGGTGGGCAGCGGCGGCGCCGGCGACCGCTGGGAGACCGCCACCGGGGTGGTCGAGCTGGTGACCGACCCGGCCGAGCCCGGGCGCGCCACCCTCTACGTCAACGGGGTGCCCAGCTCCCCGGTCAACGACGACCCCACCGACCTCGAGTTCGAGTACCTGCGGTGGATGGCCGACGTCCTCGAGCTGGTCGCGCTGCCCGCCCCGCCCGCGCCGCTGCGCGTGCTGCACCTGGGCGGCGGGGCGTGCGCGCTCGCCCGGCACGTCGAGGCGGTGCGGCCCGGCTCGCGCCAGGTCGTGGTCGAGCTCGACGCGGACCTGGCGGCGCTGGCCCGGGAGGTGGCGGCGGTGCCCCGCTCGCCGCTGGTGCGCATCCAGGTCGGCGACGCGCGGGAGCGCCTGGCCGCCCGGCGCGCGGCCAGCGCGGGCGTCGTCGTCCGCGACGTCTTCGCCGGCGACACCACCCCGACGCACGTGAGCACCGCGCAGTTCGCCGCCGAGGTCGTGCGCGTGCTCGAGCCGGGAGGCCTGTACCTGGCCAACGTCGTCGACCGCACCGGCGCGGCCGTCGGGGCCCCGCTGCGCAGCGAGGTGGCGACCGCGGTGGAGGTCTTCGGGGGGACGGCGCACGTGGCGCTGGTCGCCGAGCCGGCGGTGCTGCGCAGCCGCCGCTACGGCAACGTCGTGCTCGTCGCCTCCGACCGTCCGCTCGGCGAGCTCGACAGCGGGGGCGGTGGGGGGCTGCCGGCCGCCCTGGAGCGCCGGCTGCGCGGGGGCGCCGCCCCGGCGCACCTGGTCACCGGGGGCGCGCTGGAGCCGATCGCTGCGGCCGGACGGGTGCTGACCGACCCGTCGTGACCGCATCGTTACCCCTCTTCACTTCCACCCCGTCACGCGGAGTGGCACTGTTCGCCTGCGCGGCAAGGTCGCCGCACCGAGAGGAGATCTCCCACATGTTGCACTCGGCCAAGACCCGTCGTCGCTCGGCGTTCGTCGCCGGCGGGATCGGGGTGGCTCTGGCCCTCACCGCCTGCGGTGGCGGCTCCGACGAGGCGGGTGGCGGCGAGCTGCCGGCCACCAGCGAAGGCATCGACTGCGCGCCGTACCAGGAGTTCGGCGACATCGCCGGCGAGGAGGTGACGTTCTACACCTCGATCGTCGCTCCCGAGGACCAGCCGTACGTCGACTCGTTCGTGCCGTTCGAGGAGTGCACCGGCGCGACGGTGAACTACGAGGGCAGCCGCGAGTTCGAGGCCCAGCTCCCGGTCCGCATCGAGTCGGGCAGCGCCCCCGACCTCGCGATCATCCCGCAGCCCGGCCTGCTCCAGCGCCTGGTGCGCGACTCCGACGCGGTCTTCCCGGCGCCGGACCAGACCGAGGCCAACGTCGACGAGTTCTGGTCGGAGGCGTGGAAGGAGTACGGCACCGTCGACGGCGAGTTCTACGCCGCCCCGCTCGGCGCCAACCTGAAGTCCTTCGTCTGGTACTCCCCCACCGCGTTCGAGGAGGCCGGCTACGAGGTGCCGGAGACCTTCGAGGACATGATCGCGCTCTCCGAGACGATCGTCGCCGACGGCGGGGTCCCCTGGTGCGCCGGTGCGGCGTCCGGCGACGCCACCGGCTGGGTGCTCACCGACTGGCTCGAGGACGTCGTGCTCCACAAGCTCGGCCCCGACGTCTACGACCAGTGGATCGCCCACGAGATCCCCTTCAACGACCCGCAGATCGCCGAGGCGCTGGCCGACGTCGGCTCGATCCTCAAGAACCCCGAGTTCGTCAACGGCGGCCTGGGCGACGTCTCCACCATCGCCACCACGGAGTTCGTCGACGGCGGGCTGCCGATCCTCGACGGCAACTGCTTCATGCACCGCCAGGCGTCCTTCTACCAGGTCAACTTCGAGGAGGCCGGCGGCGAGATCGCCGAGGACGGGCAGATCTTCGCCTTCCCGTTCCCGGTGATGAACGAGGAGATCGGCAACGCCTCGCTCGGCGGCGGTGAGTTCGTCGCGGCCCTGACCGACCGTCCGGCGACCCAGGCGCTGCAGACCTACCTGTCCTCGGCCGACTGGGCCAACAAGAAGGTCGAGACCTCCGGGCCCGGCTGGGTGACGGCCAACAACGGGATCGACGCGTCGGCGCTGCAGTCCCCGATCGACCAGCTCGCCGCCGAGCAGCTGGCCGACGCGGAGGTCACCTTCCGCTTCGACGCCTCCGACCTCATGCCGGCCGCGGTCGGCGCGGGCGCCGAGTGGCGGGAGCTGACCGAGTGGGTCGCGACCGACAAGGACGACCAGGCGGTCCTCGACGCGGTCGAGGCGGCCTGGCCGACGAGCTGACCGCCGCCGTCACCGCGGGGCTCCGTTCCCCGCGGTGACGGCCACCACGACTCCCCGGGCCGGGGTGCGGGCACGACGGCGTGCCGGCACCCTGGCCCGGGGGCGTCAGCGCCGGCGTCCCGACGCCCGTGCTGACGTCGCCCGACCCCCTCCCCACCCTGAGCGCTACCGGCGGTGCCGCGGCGACGACGCCGCGCTCGCCCCCTAGGAGGCACCCGTGGAATTCCTGCTCGCGGCCGAGGATCCGGGGCAGAAGCTCGCCCTGATGGTCCTCGCCATCGTCCTGTTCGTCGTCGTGATGGGCGCGATCCTGTTCGGCGTGGAGCGGGCCAAGAACCTGCCCAACGCCGCAGTCGTCGCCGCGTTCATCGGCCCCAGCCTGCTGCTGCTCGGCCTG